>NZ_CP090557.1:300000-417500 GCF_021484805.1 Tellurirhabdus bombi
ATCAAGCACATTATCGTTGAACGAAACGCCGGGCGTCACCAACTCAGTTACGCCCCGTCGAACAATGCCTTTCGCCTGCGCCGGATCTTCCAGCTGGTCGCAAATAGCCACGCGCTCGCCCGCCCGAACCAGCTTGGGTAAATAGGTATCCAGCGAATGGTGGGGAAACCCAGCCAGGTCTTCGTTGGCGCCCCCGTTGTTTCGTTTGGTGAGCGTAATGCCCAGAATGCGGCTGGCCTTAATGGCATCTTCGCCAAACGTTTCGTAAAAATCCCCCACGCGGAATAAAAGCAGTGCACCGGGGTATTTCGCTTTTATCTGGTTGTATTGCCGATTAAGGGGGGTTTCAGCTTTCTTTTTTATTGGTGTATCAGAAGAGGAAGGACGTGCCATTCTATCAGATTTTTTCCGCAGATTTGTACAGAAACAAAGTCAAATTTACCAAAAAATGCCCAGAAAAATAAGCCTTGATGAGCTAAACCGTCTCTCGGTTGACGATTTCAAAGAAGCGCCTAAATTTCCGTATTGCCTGATTCTGGATGATATCCGAAGCCTGAACAACGTGGGGTCTGTGTTTCGGACAGCCGACGCTTTTCGGGCCGAAAAACTATATTTATGCGGTATTACCGGACAGCCGCCCCACCGCGACATCACCAAAACGGCACTGGGAGCCACCGAATCGGTTGACTGGGAATACGCGGCGGATGTGGTCAGTCTAGTTCAGGAATTGCAGGCAGCAGGCTGGATCGTGGTAGCGATTGAACAGGCAGAAGGCAGCGTTCTACTGCATAATTACGAGCCTGTTGTTAACAAAAAGGTCGCATTTGTGTTGGGTAATGAAGTTAACGGTGTGCGGGCCGAAGTGGTGGCCGCCGCCGATCTGGTCCTGGAGATTCCTCAATTTGGGACCAAACACTCCCTTAATGTGGCCGTTAGCGCTGGTATTGTTTGCTGGGAATTCTGGTCAAAACATAACAAATTAGTAACGGAGTCTTTTTGATTTAGCTAAAATTTATGCGCTTGTTTATACAATTTTCAATTTTTCCAGACTATGAAGAATAGCAAAAAAAAGCTGGCCTCTGACCTATCCAGCACCCTGACTGCCAAGCTCAGCGAAGCAGGTGAAGCCTCCAAAAAGGTAGTAAAAGCTGTTGAACGCTCAGCTAAAAAATTAGCGGAGAAAATCCTTAAGCTGAATAAAAAAGCAGAGAAAAAGAGCAAAGAAAAGGCAGAAAAGACCAAGAAAAAGCAAAGCGTCAAGGCTAAAAAATCGGCAAAAAAGGCCAAGAGCACGCCCGTTGAGGCTAAAAATACGCAACCAGCTCTGGCAACCAACAACCAAACTGTAACTACCCAAAGCCCAGTTGATACAGAACCAGCTAGTGTCACAAGCTCTGCCGATAAGCCAGCTAATACCCGCACCAGCCGCCCCGCTTCCCGTAGTCGTTCTGCAACCCCATCGACCTCTGCCAACTCTACGACTGACACCTCAGGGGATGCCTGATTGCTCTATCCAACTGCTTCTTATTAAACTATCAGTTGGTCATTTGCGCTATTATTCAGTTATTTGTATGCATAATAGCTACAGAAGTCTGTCCGACAATTAAATAGTCTCTCGGATTTACCCACGTAAGTACCAACGGCTTTTTGCAACTAGAACCATGCGATCATGATTCTAGTTGCTTTTCTTACCGTTTACTAACTATTTCATTGTTAGGCGTTACCAGAAGGCTCAATTGGCATCATTATTTAGTTCTAGTCTACCAAAACCAGTCTGAGTTATGTCAAGACAGACTATTCGTGTTCTGGTGGTGTTGTCGATTCTGGCCATAATCAGTATCGTTGCAACACAAATTTACTGGCTTCAAAGTGCTTATGCGCTACGGGAAGTTCTCACCTCCCCGGCTTTTGCTGCGCAATTCCCCGAACAACATCACACTATTTTCTACCAGCTGGATAGTTGGATATTGGCCCCTTTGCTGGTTATTCTGTTGATCAGCTTCTTTGGCTACGTTCTGTACCGCTTGCTGAAGCAGCAGTACGCGATGGATCAGCAACGGGACTTTATCAACAACATGACCCACGAATTTCAGACGCCTATTTCAACCATTAAGCTGGCCGCCGACATGCTTTCGCTGCCCCGCCTGAAAGAGCAGCCCCAACGGATGTCGAAATACGTGAAAATGGTGCAGGAAGAAACTCAACGCCTACAACAGCAGGTCGAAACGGTGCTGACGCTGGCCCGGGCGGAGCAGAAAACATTTACCTTGCGTCTGGAAACGATTGATGTACACGCCCTCATTAAAGCCATTGCGGAACGGCACGAAAATTACGTAAGTCTGCACCTGGCTGCTGAGGCAGCCATTATCCAGGGGGACCGGCTGCATTTGACGAATGTTTTGTGTAATTTATTAGACAACGCACTTAAATACAGCCCAACCGATCCGCAGATTCGACTGCTTACCCGAAATCTTGATGAGCAGTTGATTATTATGGTCGAAGACAACGGCATTGGGATAGCCCCCGAACACAAAGCCAATATATTCAATGAATTTTACCGGGTCCCATCGGCCAACCAGTACAGTGTCAAGGGATTTGGGCTGGGCTTAAGTTACGTGCGTAAAATCATCAAAGCCCACCGCTGGAAACTGGACCTTGACAGTACATTAGGCAAGGGCAGCACCTTCAGCATCCGCATTCCGCAACCCACCGGCAATTCGAGCTTTACCTGGGTGCTGCGCAAGGAATCCATCTCCAATAATTAGTTTTCTTTTTACTTTTTCTCCGTTAAGCGCCAGAGACCAATACCTCTTGAAATAATTTCATTATTCAGGGTTAATTCTTCATTTTTTACGGTCTTTAATATCCTGCTTTTGGGTCATAGAACGACGCTTTTTTGTACATTTGATTTTTGGTCAAAGGCCATGAAGATGTTTCAAACTATAATCCTTCGTTCTTAACCAATTTCTTTTACTAACTTATGTTATTCCGAAATCTTTGCTTCAACGGCTACCAGCGTCACGGTTTGTTGCTGCTGGTTAGTTGGTTGTTCATTTCTGCCGGTTGGACGGTTGCCCAAACTCCCAAAAAAGGGGTTGCAGCCAGTACGACCGCCTCGACGCGCATCCTGGTTTTCTCCAAAACGGCCGGTTTCCGGCACTCCTCGATTCCAGATGGCAAAAAAGCGTTAATAAAACTGGGGCAGGAAAATGGCTTCGCCGTTGATACGACCGAAGACGCTTCTAAGTTCACCGAAACCAATCTGAAACGTTACAATGTTGTTGTTTTTCTGAGCACCACCGGAAATATCCTGAACGATGCTCAGCAAAATGCTTTTGAACGTTACATCCAGGCGGGTGGCGGCTTTGTTGGCATTCACGCCGCGGCGGACACCGAATACGACTGGCCCTGGTACAACCAACTCGCGGGTGCCTATTTCCTGAGCCATCCTAAACAGCAAAATGCCGAAATCGAGGTAGTGGACAAAAACCATGCTTCAACCAAAATGCTGCCCGATCGCTGGAAGCGTTATGATGAGTGGTATAACTACAAAAACATCGTTCCGGGCCTGAAAGTCCTGGCTAAATTAGACGAAAAGACCTACGAAGGCGGGAAAAATGGAGACAATCACCCGATTGCCTGGTACCGCGAATTTGACGGTGGCCGCACGTTTTACACAGGCTTGGGCCACACGGAAGCTTCGTTTGTCGAACCTCTCTTTTTGCAACACGTTCTGGGTGGAATCCAGTACGCAATGGCGTCTACGTTGGATTATTCAAAAGCCAAGTCGGAGCCTTTTCCAGAAGAAAACCGATTTTCAAAAGATATTCTTACCGAGAAGCTGGACGAACCAACCGAGCTAGTTGTTCTGGACAATGGCAAAGTTCTGTTCACTGAGCGCAAAGGGGCGTTGAAACTTTGGGACCCTAAAAAGAAGGCGGTTAAACTGGTAGCCAATATGCCTGTTTTTACCAAATTCGAATACGGTCTGATGGGAATCAACATCGACCCAAAATTCAATGAAAATAAGTGGGTTTATTTGTTTTATTCTCCGGTATCGGGTGATACGGCGCAGCACCTGTCGCGCTTTAAATACGATGACGTAAAAGACACCCTGCTCTTCAACACGGAGCAAGTGCTGCTGACTGTTCCCGTAAAACGCACTGGATGCTGCCACACAGGGGGTTCCATCGCATGGGATAAGCAGGGAAACCTGTATTTGTCAACTGGCGACGATACGAACCCATTCGAATCCAAGGGATTTAGCCCTTCCGATGACCGTCCGGGCCGCGAAGACTACAGTGCTCTGGTTACATCCAGCAATACGATGGATTTGCGGGGTAAAATTCTGCGGATTAAACCGCTCGACAACGGCAAATACGATATTCCAGAAGGCAACCTGTTCCCGAAAGGTACGCCCAACGCCCGTCCGGAAATTTACGTGATGGGTAACCGTAACCCCTACCGCATCTCGGTTGACCAGCGTACTGGCTATTTGTACTGGGGCGAAGTGGGTCCTGATGCGGGCGAAAACGATGATCGCTACGGTCCCCGCGGCCACGATGAAGTAAACCAGGCCCGGAAAGCGGGTTATTTTGGCTGGCCTTTGTTTGTGGCCGACAACAAGCCTTACCGCCAGTTCAATTTTGCCGATAGCACATCCGGTCCTTACAACGATCCGGCGAAACCCATCAATTATTCTCAGCGGATTAAAGGTTTGCGGGAGCTGCCACCGGCTCAAAAAGCGTTTATTTTCTACCCGTACGCTGCCTCGCCGGAATTTGGTGAGATTGTTGGCAAAGGGGGTCGGAATGCGATGGCTGGTCCGGTTTATTATTACGATGATTACAAAAACAGCGCTGTAAAATTTCCTCGTTATTACGACGGTAAACTATTTGCCTACGACTGGATACGCGACTGGATCAATCCGGTAACCATGACTAAAGAGGGCAATTTTGTTCAGATGGAGCGCTTCATGCCTTCCGAAAAGTTCAGCCACCCGATTGACATGCAGTTTGCCAACGACGGCTCGCTTTATGTGATCGAATATGGTAACAAATGGTTTGCCCAGAATGACGACGCCCGCCTTTCGCACATCACTTACAATGCCGGAAACCGCAAGCCCGTTGCTGTTGCGACCGCCAGCAAAACGATCGGTGCCGCTCCGCTGGCTGTTAAGTTTGACGCAAAGGGATCGATGGATTACGACGGTGATGCGATTAAGTACGAATGGACATTCGGCAAAGGTCTGCCCAAAAGCACCCAGGCCGCCCCAACCTTTACTTATGCAAAACCGGGTATTTATCGCCCTGTCCTGAAAGTAACCGATGCCGCTGGCAATGTGCAAACGAAAGAGCTGGAAATCAAAGTTGGGAATGAAGTACCCAAAGTAGAGCTAGCCTTAAAAGGAAATAAGACGTTTTACTTCGATAACAAGCCCGTTGAATACGAAGTAAAAGTATCGGATAAAGAAGACGGTAGCCTCGCTGGTGGTAAAATTAGTCCAGAGGATATTACCATGACGGTTAACTTCCTTCAGGGCTTCGACAAAACGATGCTGGCCCAGGGCCACCAGATGAACGTTGGTCAGGCGACGGGCAAACGACTTATTGAACTCAGCGACTGCAAGGCTTGCCACACCATTGATCAGAAGTCAATTGGACCCGCTTACATGGCTGTTGCCGAGCGCTATTCCAAGGAACGCCGCAGCGAAGCCGTTAGCAGACTGGCGCAGAAAGTAATCAAAGGTGGTGGTGGTGTCTGGGGTGAACAGGCCATGAGCGCCCATCCGCAGCTGAAAGTAGATGAAGCCAAAGAAATGGTTGAGTATATTTTGGCCCTCGCCGATAAAAAAGCCGTTGATAAACAACCTGTTAAAGGAGCATATGTTACAAAAGCTTCGCCAAAAGACGGTTCTTATATTTTCTCGGCTAGTTACACCGACAAAGGAAGTGCCGTGGTTGGTCCGCAGACGGGAACCAAAACCATTGCGCTACGCAGTTCTAAAGTACTGGCCAGCACGTTCGACGAAGGCAAAGATGTACGTAAAAGCAACGAAGCTAAGGTAGAAGTCGTGTTGGGTACCAAACACAATGGTTATTTTACGCTTAACGATATTGATTTGACCAATATCCATAATTTGAGCATAAAAGCCCTGGCAAATGCGAAAACCATGGCGGGAGGAAAACTGGAGGTTCGCCTTGATGCACCGACCGGCCCACTATTGGGAACGGGCGATGTGACGGCGGATCAGACGGCTCCCCTTAGTGTAAACTTGAAAACAACCGCCACCGCCGCGCGAAAACTGTATTTCGTATTCATCAATCCGGCGGCGGGGAACAAGCCACTCTTTGCGGTAGATTGGATCCAGTTCAACGCCAACGCCATGTAGTTTTTTTCAGTAATTACTCAAGCCGCTGTAATCCTTGCATTGCAGCGGCTTTTTTATTGCTAAATCTATATCCTACCGCCTGCTTTTCCCTATATTTGTGGCTCTTCACACTTCAGCCAACAAATCGATAGCCAGCCAAAGATTGAATACCCATTATTCACTCTGCCGCTTGCGCACAATTAATTCATAGACAATCAGTTCCCATCGTTACATGAACGTATTGAAATTTGGCGGCACCTCCGTCGGATCGGTTGAAAGCATCAAGCAAGTTATTCATATTATTGAACGTCACCGCAGCAAAAATGAGCCTGTTGGGGCGGTTGTTCTGTCGGCGATGAGCGGAGTTACCAACCAGTTAATTGAAATTGGGCGGATGGCTACAGAGAGCAATACCGATTACATGGAACTTGTCCGGCGCATTGAGGATCGGCATTTCAATGTGATCAAAGCCCTTATTCCGGTCAAAGAGCAAAGCAAAGTATTTGCCACGATTCGGGGCATTATTAACGAGCTGGAAGACTTGCTGCGGGGCGTGTCCCTGATCCGGGAATTATCACTCCGGACGATGGACCTGATTATGAGTTTTGGCGAACGGCTGTCGTGCACGGTGGTTTCCGAATGCCTGAAAAGCCGGGGTGTGCCGGCCCAGTTCTGCGACGCCCGTAACCTGATCAAAACAGACAGCCAGTTTAGCATGGCGGAGGTCAATTATACGCTGACCAACCAGCTAATCAACGATTATTTTTCGAAAACAACGGACCTGCCCATTGTAACCGGTTTTATCGGCTCAACCGAAAAGAACGAAACGACCACGCTGGGCCGGGGCGGCTCTGATTTTACCGCGTCGATTCTGGGGTCGGCGCTCAATGCCGACATCATCGACATCTGGACGGATGTCGATGGTATGATGACTGCCGATCCGCGCAAGGTTGCCAACTCGTTTAATATTCCGACGATTACGTATGCCGAAGCGATGGAACTGAGCCACTTCGGCGCTAAAGTGATTTACCCGCCCAGCCTGCAACCGGCCTTTGCGCGGAACATTCCGCTGCGAATTCTCAATACATTCAACATTGATCACACGGGTACGGTCATCAGCCGAGCTGCCGAACGCCGCGACTACACCATTACGGGTATTTCGTCCATCGACGATGTGATTATGGTCAATATTCAGGGGTCGGGGATGATTGGAGTGGCGGGGGTATCAGCGCGGGTTTTCGGCGTTCTGGCCCTTCACAAAATCAGTGTTATCCTGATTTCGCAGGCCTCTTCCGAGCACTCCATTTGTTTCGCGATTGATCCGCGCAACGCCGAGTATGTCCGCGAGATTCTAAACGCTGAGTTTGCAGCTGACATTGAGCAGGGCCATATCGACAACGTAAGCATCGAACGCGAATTATCGATCATTGCCGTGGTCGGTGAAGGCATGAAAAAAAGCTCCGGTATCGCCGGGAAACTGTTTTCGGTACTGGGTAAAAACGGGGTTAATATTATTGCCGTAGCGCAGGGCTCGTCGGAAATTAATATTTCGGTTGTTATCAATCGAAATAACCTATCCAAAGCCCTTAACGCAATTCATAACGTTTTCTTCCAATCCGAAGCCCGCATTCTGAATTTGTTCCTGGTGGGTACGGGCCTGATTGGCCGTACTTTATTGAAGCAGATTCACGCACAGAATGCTTTCCTGAAAAATGAAAAGCTGCTGAAAATCTGTCTGGTTGGCGTTACGAATACCAAGAAAATGCTGCTTGATCCGAAAGGGATTTCGCTCGACGACTGGCAGGGTCGGTTGCTGACAGAAGGCGTAACGACCTCCCTACCCGCCTTTGTCGACCAGATGAAAAACTACAACCTGCCGAACAGCGTTTTCATCGATTGCACATCGGATAAAGACATCGTTAATTTTTACGAATCCCTCCTGAATGCCAACGTGTCGGTAGTAACTCCAAACAAGGTGGCCAATTCCGGCTCTTACGAAGAATACCGGCGTTTGCAGCGGACGGCGCTTCGACGGGGTGTTAAATTCCTCTACGAAACCAACGTCGGTGCGGGTCTGCCCATTATCAATACCTTGCAGGGCCTGATGACCTCCGGCGACCGCTTCCTGAAAATCGAAGCGATTCTGTCTGGTACGCTCTCGTTCATTTTCAATAATTTCGAAACGGGAAAAGATGGCAAGCCAGTTTCTTTTGCGGCCATTGTACGTGAAGCCAAAGAAAAAGGCTATACCGAACCAGACCCGCGCGAAGACTTGAGCGGCATGGATGTCGCCCGGAAAATTCTGATTCTTGCCCGTGAGGCTGGTTTCCCGCTGGAACCTTCCGATGTAACGATCAACAATTTGCTGCCTGAGAACTGCATTTTGGCGCCTTCCATTCCGGCTTTCTTTGAGGAGTTGGAGAATAGCAACGCCTATTTTGAAAGTTTGCTGGCTAAGGCTGAAGATCAGAATCAGAAACTTCGCTACGTGGCCACGCTTGAAAACGGCAAGGTAACAATTGAATTACGAGCTGTTGGGCCGGAGCATCCTTTCTACGCGCTGTCCGGAGCCGATAACATTGTTTCTTTTACCACGGAACGTTACAAAGATCGGCCTTTAGTGATCAAAGGCCCGGGTGCAGGTGCAGAAGTAACAGCAACTGGAGTGTTTGCCGATGTTGTTAGCATCGGGAGTTATTTAGCTTAATTTTTCATGGAATCCATAAAAGTGTTTGCACCTGCCACCGTGGCGAATGTTGCCTGCGGATTTGATATTTTTGGTTTTGCGGTTGATAGTCCCGGCGACGAACTCATTGTTCGCCAGAGCGCTCAGCCAGGTGTTCGTATCCTGGATATTATTGGTGACGAAGGTCGCCTGCCGCGCGAAGCAGCCCGCAACACAGCCGGTATTGCGATTCAATCTTACCTGGCCCACATTGGCCGCGACGATGTTGGTGTTGACCTGATCCTTCACAAAAAAATGCCGCTCGGCAGCGGTTTGGGTTCTAGTGCAGCGAGCGCCGTAGCGGGTGTCTTTGCCATCAATGAGCTGCTGGGTAATCCACTGGAACGCATCGATTTGCTTCCATTCGCGATGGAAGGCGAGCGCATTGCCTGCGGTTCAGCTCATGCCGACAATGTTGGCCCCTCCCTGATGGGCGGCTTCGTGGTGGTTCGTAGTTACAACCCACTGGATATTATCACCATCGATACGCCACACCAGCTTTTTGCTACGATTGTTCATCCCGATATTGAAGTGAATACCAAAGATGCCCGTTACATTCTAAAAAATGAGGTGTCTATGAAGAACACCATTACGCAAATGGGGAATGTAGCCGGGTTAATTGCCGGTTTGATGAAGCCGGATTATAGCCTGATCAGCCGCTCTCTCGTTGATGTAATTATTGAGCCGATTCGCGCCATCCTGATTCCTCAATTTAAGGAGGTAAAACAGGCCGCCTTAGACGCCGGAGCGCTCGGTTGTAGTATTTCCGGGTCCGGTCCATCAATTTTTGCTTTAAGTTGTGACCAGAACACCGCTACCAACGTCGGAAATAAAATGCAGAATGCATTTGCGAGTGCTGGCATAGGTAGTGAAGTTTACGTTTCAGAAATAAATCAGCAGGGACCCAAAATAATTGGTTAAGTGCTGTTTTTATTAAACTTTAATATAATTAGTATATATTCAGGTATATTTTGAAGCTTTTACCCATTTACTCCTCCCTAAAACTAAAATCTTAACCAGAGAAACTAATCTATCTCTCTGTCATTTAACGTTTTAACAGCACTACCTCCCGGTGCACTCGCAGCTGATTATTGCTTATTAATCATTGTAACCGCCGCCTATGAGAGGACTGCTACTATTAGTGCTATGCCCGGCTTTGGCTTTTGCCCAGCCGGTGATGGAAACTAAACCTACCAAAATTTTTACTGAAGTTGGTGGCTACTATGCTACCGACAGCCGCACTCCTTTCTGGATGCAGGCCAACCAGTTTGGCATTGTTCCCAAGGAAATTCCTCGTGCTTCTTTGAGAGCGGGGATTCAGATGGACTCCTGGCATAATACACTCTCTGCTCGCCTAAAGAAAAAAAGGGTTATTGGTTGGGGATACGGCGTGGAAGCAGTTGCCAATGCAGGTGCACAAACGATCACCTGGGTATTGCCCGAAGCGTATATAAAAGGGCGATTAGGCGCCTTTGAACTCATGGCTGGGCGCCGACGGGAGGTTTCCGGGCTTGCCGATTCCACTTTAGGTATTGGCCCTTATTCCATCTCCAGCAATGCGTTGCCTGTTCCCAAAATCCAGCTTTCGTTGCCAGAATACACCGCTATTCCCTTTACCAAAGGGGTGGTTGCTATCCGGGGCTCTTACGCGCATGGCTGGTTTGGCAATAGTGGCAACATCATTCAGAATTATTTTCTACACCAAAAAACGCTGTATGGCCGCTTTGGTAAGCCAACCTGGCCGGTCAAATTCTATGCTGGATTTAACCATCAAGTCCAGTGGGGTGGCCGGACGAATGTTTTACCCGAACTATTGGCGCGAAACGGGCAACTTCCTTCTAGTTTTAAAGACTATGGCGACATCGTAACCGGTTCCAGTTTGGGCTACCGCTCAGTTGTTGATACCACCCGAATTAGTCCATTTGATCGCGAACACCGGATTGGCAATCACCTGGGTACGATTGATGTAGGTTTAGAACTAACACTAGCCAAGCAGTACTCGGTTTTTCTGTACCGGCAAAGTATTTACGAAGATGGATCGCTATATTACCTAATCAACATTCAGGATGGCCTGCATGGCCTACGTTTGCACAATTTAAAACCTGCATCGACGGCATTCCGAATTCAGGACGTAGTAGTGGAATATTTAACAACCATGAGCCAGGGCGGCGAGGTTTTTGGTGATCTGGCGGACAATCGAGGTCGGGACAATTACTTCAACCACAGCCAGTACCAGAGTGGATGGGCTTATCAGGGCCAAACGCTGGGAACGCCATTTATACCGCCGGGAAACGACACGTACCCTAGTTTACCTCGCTATAACTTCACGAATAATAACCGGGTCAAAGTAGCTCATCTGGGCGTATCAGGCAGCTTCGGGCAAGGTAACACATTTGCTCTTCGTTGCTCTTACAGCCTGAATGCAGGAGTTTATGACAAACCGTTTCCGGATAACATCTGGCAGTTTTCAACCGCTCTGAAGCTGGGCGTGCCTATTTCGGCCCGCAACGGCTGGCTTGCCACAGCGACTATTGCTACGGATCAAGGCAAACTTTACGAAAATAGTACCGGAATGTACTTAGGCATCCGGAAAACCTGGGAATATTATAAATACCGGATTAGAAATTAACAATAAAAAAGGCGTGTCAAATTGCAAAATACACAATTTGACACGCCTTTTTGACTATTTATTGGATCAGTCTTCCGGGAAGGGAATAAAAATAAACCCAGCAAAGTCATTCTCAACCACGAACAAGCAACAATACTCGTCCGGGTTTTTGTAATTCTCTTTAAACAAGTCAATGGATTCGCCTCCAATCAACTGCCGCTGAATGAATTCGTCCAGAAGCGAGGCGCGATAATCCCATTCATTGGCCAGCTCTTTTTTCCCAATCAATAACTGGCCTAATTCAACGGCGTGGCGAGCGGCCACAAAAACTGGATGCTCAGAAAAACCCCGCTTACGGATCTGATACGATGCCTCGCGGAGCTGATCAGCAACCTTCACAAAATCGGTTGACACCTGACTCATCAACTTCCGGTTTATGTCCGGCGAATTGGCATCGTCAAGGAGGGTATTTTCGTTACTATGGTGAATCATTGATTTTAAATTCTGGCGGCTAATAATAGGCTTAAATCTTTGTAACGCATGCCAAATTTCTTGGCAATGTACATGTTCGTCAATAAGCCTTTATGACTATAAACACCTTTCATAAACCAACGGTTCGCATACATCATTTCTTCAATGCCGCCAATCGTTCCGGTCTGTAGCAAAAAGGGTAAAAAGATGTTACTCAGCGCTAAACTGGCCGTGTGTGCAACCCGGGACGGAATGTTAGGAACGCAGTAATGAATCACGTCGTGCTTCTTAAAGACGGGTTCTTTTAGCGTCGTCATCTGCGAGGTTTCAAAATTTCCGCCCTGGTCAATCGATACATCAATCAGCACTGAATCAGGCTTCATTTTCATCACCATATCCTCCGTCACCACAATCGGGCTAACACCATCTTCGGCACGCATGGCTCCAATCACCACGTCAGCGCGCTGGACGGCTTCGGTTAAAGTATCCGATTCGATAATAGACGTGTAGACGTGCTGCCCAATGGCGTACTTGAGCCGCTGAAGTTTGTAGATGTATTTATCAAATATCTTGATTTCGGCTCCGAGTCCTAAACCCGTTCGGGCAGCGTATTCAGCGACCGTACCGGCCCCCAGAATCACCACTTTTGTTGGAGGTACGCCCGTAATACCGCCTAAAATAAGTCCTCGACCGTTGTTGGCACTGCTAAGGTATTCGGCGGCTACCAACATGACCGTATTCCCAGCAATCTCACTCATCGCCCGAATAACGGGCATACCACCCACCCGATCCTGGATGTATTCGTAGCCAAGAGCAGTTATTTTTTTCTGGTTTAGCTTTTCGAAATAAGCCCGGTCATGATTGGGCAAATTTACTGCCGAAATCAGCGTGCTTCCCGGCTTAATGTGATCCAGTTCCTGCTCCACCAGGGGCTCTACCTTCAGAATCAGATTTGCTTCGTAGACTTCTTTGGACGACTGGACAATTTGCGCCCCGGCTTCGGAGTAATCGCGGTCGAGCAGTTTAGCCCCCGCTCCCGCTCCTGTCTCCACCAGCACTTCGTGGCCATTTCGGATTAGGATAGCCACTGCTTCGGGGGTTAATGCAATGCGCTTTTCCTGCAAAGAAACTTCTTTCGGTAAACCAATTAACAAGCTACTTGCCTGTTTCTTGTCTTTCACAGGTGCTTCTTGCGGGTACAGGGCCGTTTGTTTGGCCAATGCGTCAAATCCGGTAACCATACAGGCTATTTGAAAAGTAAGAGCTAAGGTTTCGCCCGCTTAACTCTTCACTTAAAGTGTTTCTATGATTCGATTTTGTTCTTCGACACGTAAGTGGATTGTCCAGGCATCACTCGGTAACAAGCCAGCAATGCGTTCGGGCCATTCGACAAAGCAAGTCGCTCCTGAATCGAAGTATTCTTCAATTCCAATATCGAACGCCTCCATTTCGTTTCGAAGTCGGTAACAGTCAAAATGATAGATGGGTTTTCCATCATTTGTAACATACTCATTAACAATTGAAAAGGTTGGACTCTGCACGACGTTCACTACCCCCATCTGCCGGCACAAAGCTTTGATGAGCGTTGTTTTCCCCGCCCCCATTTCCCCCTCAAACAACCATACCTGATGGTTCTGCCCTAGCTGAAGCAACTGTTCCGCCGCCGCATCCAGTTCACTGAGGTGCTGAACAATTAACTGCATATCGTCTGGCTTGTTTTCAAGGCGCAAAGATAGCGTTTTCTGTAGCAAACTTTAACGCGCTTTTACCAACCCAAAAAAGGACACTTATACCTTCCATTCTTTTTTGAGAGGGCGGCTAAGCCATTTGTTTGCTTCATCGTCGTCCACGAATTTCTCTTTCTTCGGATCCCAGCGTAAGGGCCTCTTTAGTTCATACGCAATGTTACCAATGTTACACACCGTAGCCGTGCGGTGGCCTACTTCTACGTCACAGACGGGTGGTTTTCGCGAACGCATCGCATTCAGAAAATCAACGTAGTGGTTTTCACTGTGATAGATCTTCCGGTCACTTTCGGCAATGACTTTATCTTTCAGGCTGGCCGGCGTCGTTATCAAGCTTCCCCGTCCTACTTTTACTTCTCCTTCTGTGCCAATAAAATGGCAGAACTGGCCCCCCTGAACGGGTTCGTGGATCATCTTCACGCCATTGGCATAGGTATATACCAGGCCTTTGCCGCTGTTGTCGCTGGGCGGCGTCAAGGACACAGGTCCCGACTTATCCATATCTAGCCCCCACTGGGCAATGTCGAACATGTGTGCCCCCCAATCGGTCATGCCACCGCCCCCAAACTCTTTAATATTGCGCCAGCGTGCCCAATAGTCGGCTCCTAAGGGGGGAGCGAGCTGGCTGTTATAAGGCCGATCAACTGGATTAGGGCCTAACCACATATCCCAATGCAGGCCGTTCGGTAAAGTTTCTGCGGTTAAATTCCAGGCTTCCGGTGGGCCACCCACATTAACTTTCACCGTTTTTACTTCGCCAATTGCTCCGCTTCGTACCAACTCGACTGCCTGACGAAATTCCTTCCACGACCGCTGCATACTACCGGTCTGAAAAACACGCTTGTACTTGCGGGTTGCTTTTACCATCGCCCGCCCTTCCGCAACCGTGAGCGAAAGGGGCTTTTCGCAATAAATATCTTTTCCGGCCTCTGCTGCCCGCACAGCAATGGCCGCGTGCCAATGATCCGGCGCCACAATGACCACACCATCAACGTCAGAACGGTCTAACACAGCCCGGAAATCATCGTATGGTTTGCAGTTTTCAGCGGTGTTGTTGGTGCCGGCGGCAGGCGTTACGCCCGCTGCGGCCTTGACGTCAGTAATAAATTTCACCATCTTCGTGCGGTCAACGTCGCAGGCGACCGGAATACGGACTTGCCCTGTTTGCTGAAAATTGCGCCGCAATCCGCCGGACTGCCTACCTAAACCGATAAAGCCTAAACTGATTTGATCGCTAGGAGCCAGATAGCCCGGCCCTCCCAGAACATAGCGGGGAACAATGAAGAAGGAAGCTAACGCAGTAGAACTCTTGAGAAATTGTCTTCGGGATTGGGAATGGTCAGTCTGCATTTTTCAAAAGGTAAAAGTTAAAGTCGTACAAGTTACTATAAATCCGCATGGCACAAACAATTAAGGTCGGGTTGATTGGTTTTGGATTATCAGGGCGCTACTTCCACGCTCCGTTTCTAAGCACCAACCCTAATTTTACCCTCGTTAAGGTAGTTGAACGGACCCGGAACGAAGCCCAGCTTTTTGATCCATCCATCATTACAGTGCGCAGTCACGAAGAGCTTTTTAGTGATCCTGAGATTGACTTGGTGATTGTCGGCTCACCCAATGACACGCACTTTTCCTACGCCAAAGCGGCGCTGGAGGCGGGGAAACACGTTCTGATCGAAAAGCCCTTTGCCAACACCAGTGAAGAAGCCCGCCAGCTCCTTGATTTGGCTAAAGAAAAAGGTTTAGTCGCTATTCCCTACCAAAACCGCCGCTACGACGCTGACTTTCTGACCATTGAGCATATTCTGGCCGAGCAAACTTTGGGAGATGTTGTGGAATACGAAGCCCACTTCGACCGTTATCGTCCCGAAATCCTGAATAGCTGGAAAGAAAAAGATCCCGATGGCGGCGGCAACCTCCTTAACCTGGGCCCTCACCTGATTGATCAGGCGGTGGCGCTTTTCGGGATTCCTGAAGCTGTTTTTGGCGATGTCCGGGTAATTCGGCAGGGCGGTATCCTCGATGACTACTTCGACATTAAATTATTTTACGCCGATAAACGGGTCATTTTGAAATCGTCCATGCTGGCACCCGATAACAGCTTGCGGTATATCATCCACGGAACGAAAGGCTCATTTATCAAGCACGGTCTGGATATTCAGGAAGAAACCCAACGGAAAAATATCTTACCCAACACACCCGACTGGGGAATTGAACCCGAAAGTCAGTATGGTACGCTGACGACCGCCGACGGCCAGCAGACCATCACGAGTCAGGCGGGTAATTATCACCGTTTTTACGACAATTTGGCAAAAGCTATTCGGGGCGAACAAGCCCAGGAAGTTCAACCCGAACAGGCCATTGCGGTTATTCGAATTATGGAATTGGCGCTAGAAAGTACCCAGAGCGGAAAAATTTGCTCTTTTTAATCCTCAAAAGCCAGAACAGTCGGTCTATGCCGACTGTTCTGGCTTTCTAGCTGGCTCTATTTCTTAGTAGCCGGGGTTTTGCTTCAAGGTTTCTTTACCATCCAGTTTACTGTTCAGAATTTCCTGCAATGGAATCGGGTAATATTCGTGCTTGCCTTTGATGAAGGAAGCCCCTTTAAAATAAGTCCGCATCACCGATTCTTTCTGCATGTATGCATTCAAGGTTTCGGCGGCGATTCCCCAGCGAACCAGGTCAAAATAGCGGTGTCCTTCCAACGCAAATTCCAGACGATGTTCAAATTGCACGGCTTTACGGGCCGCCACTTTGTCCGACCAAGGCTGCGTATACAAACCAATCACGTAATTAGCGGCCGGTTGTCCAGCATCGGTTTTTACAAAACCATCTGGATTGGATGCGCGTTTCCGAATGACGTTGACGTATTCCCGCGCTTTTTCCGGACTTCCGGCTTCAACTTCAGCTTCTGCCAGCCACAGGTAAATGTGCGACAGCTTAATCATCCGGAAGTTATTGGCGTTAAGACGGTTGTTGCTCGCAAAGGTATTGGTTCCAACGTCAGACTTGTAGAAAAGGTGCTTTTTAGCCACGTATGGCCCACCATTTCCTTGATCGCGCACCCAGGATTTACCCGGCATAGCTCCCCAATCCAGGAAAGGAATTCCCCGACGGCCTACCGTCCAGTCCAGGCGCGGGTCCAGTGCTCCTGTATAAGGCGTAAATGCCTGCGTTGATTCAAGCCCCTGATCGCTGGTGATATCCGAATTATTGAACGTATCCACCAAAGGCAGCCCCGTTGCATCGGTTTTGAAGGCATTCACCAGGTTCTGTGACGGCTGGAAAAATCCGCAGCAAGTCGTTGGGCCACCGTATGGATAATTGAGCACATCGCCATTATTCCCATTTTCGCCCGTTCCGTCGTTGACCGAAAACTGCACCTCAAAAATCGACTCAGTATTGTTGTTGGTGACCGTACGGAAATTGTCGTGGTACTTGTCCATCAACTTATACTGACCGCTGGCAATAATAGATTCCAGCAGGGGTTTAGCATCCGTCCACTTTTTCTGAAAAACATAGGCTTTCGCCAACATCGCCGTGGCCGCCCATTTGGTTGCTCGTCCTACCTGCGACTGTTTGGCTGGCAAATTTTCAGCAGCGAACTTTAGATCGGCCTCAATATTGCTCCAGATGTCTTTATCATTAGGTACTTTCGTGCTATTTAGATCCGTTGGATTATAGGTTTTATCATCAATATACGGAGCCATGTTCCACATTTTTTTGGCTTCGAAGTGATAATATGCCCGCAGAAAACGGGCCTGCGCCTGCACCTGGGTTTTATCGGTAGCCGACATATCCGTGGCTTTTTCAACGGCCTGTAATACGTCGTTGGAGCGCGCTACCCCATCATAAACGGAGCGCCATTTACCCCGGAAATAACCGTTGTCGGGCTGGATACTTTTGTATTCAATGTAGGAAATATCCGGCTGGTCACCCGTAGTTGATCCTTTGTAAGCATCATCCGCTGAGACGCTCCCAAAAACCCAGTTGCTAACTCCCGAATGGTAGCTCGTGCCGCCCGAACCCCAACCGTCTAGCAGGGAATAGGCTCCAACCAGCAGATAATTGACTCCGGTACTGTTGTAAAAATTTTGCGCACCCAGCACCGCCTTGGGCTGCACGTCCAGAAAACTATCTTTACACGCTGTTAATGAACCAATTGTCAGGGCAACAGCTAATAACGTATGTTTTTTCATGATGACTCGTCAAAAGTTAAGCGGGTTAATTAAAAAGCCAGATTCAGGCCGACCAACATGGATTTAGAAACTGGATATGCCCCTTCGTCCACACCAATATGGCGGTCGTTGCCCGTTCCTCCTGAATCACGCAGGTTAACTTCTGGATCCAGACCGGAGTATTTCGTCGCGGTGAATAAGTTTTGACCCTGTACGTAAACCATTGCGTTGCTTAGGCCTAAACGCGACATCAATCCTTTTGGCAGGTTATACGATAGCTGGATATTTTTCACCCGCAGGTACGAGCCTGGCTCCAGGTAGTACGTTGATGGGTTGGAACTGATATTGTCGTTCGAACGAAGCTGCGGCAGCTTGGCGTCGGTTTTGCCGGGGCGCCATGAATCTTCCAGCATGCGGCGGCTACGATTACCGGCGAACGTCTGGAAATCAGTCCAGTACCGGTTGTAGTTGAAAATCTGGTTACCGTATACACCCTGGCCGAAAATCGTCAGGTTAAAGTTTTTGTAACCTACATTCAGATTTAGGCCGTAAGCAAATTTCGGGTGTGGATTGCCGATCACCTGACGGTCGCTGGCGTTGATGATGCCGTCCTTGTTAAGATCGCGGAAATGGAACTGCCCCGCTTTGTTGTTCAAGCCCCCGCCAAACTGCACCGGTGCCTGCGCCGCTTCTTCGTCTGTCTGGAAAATACCATCAATGACATACCCAAAGAAAGACGAGATTGGATAACCCTGCTGCGTCACCGTCATGGCCGGAATCCGTGGCGTGAAGCCGAAATACTGGGTGGATGGGTTTCCATCCGTGCGCGTTACCAGATTACGGTAGGTTGAGATATTGGCCCCAACGCTATAAGTAAAGTCCCCATTCATCAGGGCTCCGTTGTGGTTCAGGCCCAACTCGACACCACGGTTCCGGAACGACGCAATGTTCTGGAACGGGTTGGTCGCCTGACCTTGCGTATACTGCACCTCAACCGGGAACAAAGCGTCGGAAGTCACCCGATTGAACCAGTCGAATGTTACGTCCAGTTTACCTTTGAACAAGGAAGCATCCACCCCAAAGTCTACCGACGTTGTAGTTTCCCACTTGGCGTTGGCGTTACCAAATTGCTGTAATTCGTATCCCTGAATAGATGAAGTCCGCGACCCATTTAAGTCATAGAAAGCCGTGGTTGGGCTTGTTCCGTAAATCAGATAGGAGTTGTAGTTACCAATTTCCTGATTACCCGTTTGGCCGTAAGCAGCCCGCAATTTTATGTCATTTACCCAGGTAACTGGTTTTAAGAAGTTTTCCTGCGAAATACGCCAGCCCACGGACACCGCCGGGAAGTAAGCCACCCGATTTACTTTGGCAAAACGCGACGAACGGTCACGGCGAATGGTTCCATCAATCAGATACTTGTCAAATAAAGAAAAGCTGGCTTTCGCAAATTCCGACGCTAATCGCCAGTCAGAACCGCCACCGCTGTTAGTCTGCGTACCAGCATTACCGGCATCCAGGTAGCGATTGTACAGATCATCGTTAGCAAATTTGCTCCGATCAGCCCGGAAAAACTCAAAATTGTTTTTGATGGCTTCCGTACCGACCAACAAGTTATAGCGAATGTCGGAATTGATTTCGCCGTTGTATGCCAGTGTGTTATACCAGGTCCAGTTGTAACTGAACTCATTCCGGGCAAACATAGAGTTGGCAGTGGCAGCCTCCGACGACTCAATATCACGGGGTGTATAGGCGCGAATGTTATAAATGTTGTAATCAACCCCAAAGCTAGTTTTAGCGGTCAGGTTTTTCAGGATGTCAACCTCGGCGTAAGCATTGCCGAAAAGTCGCATTTCTTTTCCCACGTTGTCTTTGTTGCGATACAGGAGGGCAACCGGGTTACGGGCATTATCGAGGTCACCGCCTTTAGTTCCGGCAAAATTACCCGCAACGTCATACACAGGAATGATGGGCTGAATCCGATACGCGAAAGAAACAGCATTACTTTCGTTGTTATTGGCTGTAATACTCTGAGTAGAATTACCCCCACCAACGCGTTCTCCGTAAGCAATCTGCAAGTTTTCTCCTACCCGAATGCGCTTTGATACGTTGAACTCCGTATTGGCCCGGATGGAATAGCGCTTATAGTATGTATACCGCATAATTCCCTCCTGATTGAAGTAATTCGCTGACATGGCATAGCGGCCATTTTCGTTGCCTCCTGATACACCAATCTGGTGGTTCTGAATCGGAGCCGAAGCGAAAATTTCGTCAAACCAGTTTGTCCCTTCTTTGTTGGCTTTGGTAATCAGCCATTGCGTTTTTTTGAAGTCAGAGCCGTCCACGTTTGTGGTGTAGTTCGCGTAGTTTCCGTTGGCATCTTTAGCCAACCGGGGATCGCCTTCCATTGCGCCATCCGGGAAAACATAATCGGGAATTACCGGTGTAGCTCCATTG
The DNA here is from genome assembly GCF_021484805.1 of Tellurirhabdus bombi. Lineage (NCBI taxonomy): Bacteria > Pseudomonadati > Bacteroidota > Cytophagia > Cytophagales > Spirosomataceae > Larkinella > Larkinella bombi. The sequence goes on from NZ_CP090557.1 coordinate 320,555, forward strand.
CCAAACTGCGCGTGTTTCGGGTTGCCGTTAACCAGGTTACCCGCGTTCCGGCGCGACTCCCACACTAAACTGGCGTATTCCTGGGTGTTCAGCAAGTCTGGGAATTTGCCGGGCCGCTGGGTGCCGTAGTAGGCATCATAGGTCAGTTTAGGCTTGCCTGACTTTCCTTTTTTTGTCGTAATGATTACCACCCCATTCCCGGCCCGTGCTCCGTAAATAGAGGCTGCGGAGGCATCTTTCAAGACCTGTAGTGACTCAATATCGTTGGGATTCAGCGTATTCAGGTTTCCTTTGGTCGGAACGCCGTCAATTACGTAGAGCGGTGAGTTATCGTTGATGGTCCCAAATCCGCGAATCCGCACCATAACGCCCCCGCCCGGTGAGTTATCATTGCCGATGGTCACCCCGGCTACGCGGCCTTGCAGAGCCTGCGCAACATTGGTAGCCGGAACCTTCAGCGCTTCCTTCATATCGACTGTGGCTACCGCTCCCGTTATGTCGCGCTTGGACTGGGCACCATAACCAGTTACGATTACTTCGGTCAACGTTTTTGTATCCGCTACCAGCGCAACCGCCAAATTCGTTCGGTTTCCCAAGGCTACCTCCTGGGTAACAAAGCCAATGGCCGATACCGTCAAAATGTCCCGCCCTGCCGGAACGTTTAATGTAAACTGACCGTCTGAACCCGTAGACGCGCCAATCTGAGTACCTTTTACGAGAATGTTGACTCCTGGCAGCGGACTTTTCTCCGCACCGTCCGATACACTCCCTGTAATTTTCCGATCCTGTGCCCAGGCTGATAAAGCTAACAGCCATGTCAACATGGCTACGCCTCCTGCACGAGTTAATACGCAGTAATAATACTTCATAATGTAAAGAGGAGTTAAGGGTTTTTAGGATACAAACTCAAATACCAGTATTTATTGAGTGTAAATACTTATTTATTTTAAAGCAAGATAGAATTCTAAATTTATAAATGTAAAATTTTTAGCAAAATATTTATATTTCATAGATCACTGTAAAACAAAAAAGGCTACAGCCATAATGGCTGTAGCCTTTTAGTTAATAGTACGTTAACTACTACATAGGGCTTATAAACCCAAATCAGCAGCTACTTTCTGTACCTTCTCTTTCAATTGAGTATATACTGCATCAAAATCCTCCTTGTTAGACAAAGGCTCGCTAACGCCCACGTAGAACTTGATTTTCGGCTCCGTACCGGAAGGACGCGCTGAAATTTTCGATCCGTCTGCCGTGAAGAACTGCAATACGTTGGATGATTCGATACCTAATTTTCCAGATTCAATGGCTGTCGTTTCGCCCGTTTGGAGATTTTTGCGGGTCAAGGCCTTATAATCATCAACCCGAACCACCGCCGAACCAGCAATTTCCTTCGGCGGATTGCTGCGGAAATCAGCCATCATCTGCTGAATTTCTTCTGCCCCGCTTTTACCTTTCTTGGTAATGGAGACTAGTCCTTCGTAGTAGAAGCCATATTCCTGATACATTTCCATTAACAAGTCGAACAGGCTCAGCCCTTTGTCTTTGGCGTAAGCAGTCAGTTCAGCAATCATGGCGCAGGAAGCAATTGCATCTTTATCGCGAACGAAATCACCGATCAGATACCCGTAGCTTTCTTCACCACCGCCAATAAACTGCTGCTGCCCTTCCAGCTCACGAATAACTTGTGCGATGTATTTAAAGCCCGTCAGCGTGTTGTAGCACGTAACGCCATATGTTTCGCACATTTTATCGATGAGATCCGTGGTCACAATCGTCTTGGCAACAAATTCCTTACCCGTCAGTTTCCCGGCATCTTTCCAGGCCCGAAGCAGGTAATAGATAATCAGGCTGGCCATCTGGTTGCCGTTCAGCAACTCAAAATTACCGTGGTGGTTCCGCGCTCCGGCACCAACGCGGTCGGCATCGGGGTCGGTCGCCATGACCAGATCCGCGTTGATGGCTTCGGCTTTTTCCAACGCCAGACGCATGGCATCGCGCTCTTCGGGGTTCGGGTAAACCACCGTTGGGAAATTACCGTCGGGCGTAGCCTGTTCCTCAACGATAGAAACCTGCTCAAAACCCAGCGCTTTCAGCACGCGCGGCACCAGCGTAATACCTGTTCCGTGAATCGGTGTATAAACAATGTTCAGGTCTTTCTGCCGGGCAATTACGTCTGGATTGACGGCATTTGATTTGATCCGCTCGACGTATACCGAATCGATTTCCTCCAGAATTTCGTGAATCTTCGACGGATCGCCTTCAAACTTGACGTCGTCAATCGACGTAATTTTGTTGACTTCGGTAATGATGTTTTTGTCGTGTGGCGCTACCACCTGACCACCGTCGTTCCAGTACGCTTTGTAGCCGTTATATTCCGGCGGGTTGTGCGAAGCAGTCACCACGATACCGCTCTGGCAACCCAGCTGACGGATGGCAAATGACAATTCCGGCGTTGGCCGCAGTTCGGAGAACAGATAAACCTCAATGCCGTTGGCCGAGAAAATATTGGCGGCGATCCGGGCAAATTCCGGGCTCATCCGGCGGCTATCGTGCGCAATGGCTACTTTGATGGCTTCGCCCGTAAACGCCTGATTCAGGTAGTTGGCCAATCCCTGCGTGGCTGCACCGACCGTATAGCGGTTCATGCGGTTGGAACCAATGCCAATGAGGCCCCGCAATCCACCGGTTCCAAACTCCAGATCCTTGTAGAAAGAATCAATTAGTTCTGTTGACTCGTTACCATCAATTAATTTTTGAATCGCCGCTTTGGTATCAGCATCGTAATTACCGTTTAGCCAACGGTCTATTTTTTCTTGCGTAGAGGAGTCAATCGCAGTAGACATACGAAAAATGATTTGCGTTTAATATGTTCGCCAAAGTTACATTCTTCTTTCAGGTTGCCAAATCCAATAAATAAGGAAGTATAGCTATTCTTTTAAGACAGAAAATATTTATCGAATAACAATAAATTTTTATTGCTAAGCTAAAGTATTTTGTTCTACTTTGCTAGTACGAATAATGCCTCTACCCTTATGAAAACCAGCCGTCTGATCAATTTTCTACGAAACGTTTTTTCAGGATTGTATTACCTGACCATCGGTGCCACACTCGCCCTTCTAGTCGTTCCTACTTTGCTTCATTGGGGCCAGAGCGAAAAGGAAGAGGGCAATGCCCGGTTTACCATCGACATACCTTACCGGGGTATTCTCCAGGCTGATGACCATTTTTCCCCTGGCAAATCCAGGCTACAGATTAGCGATCACCCAAGCGCTGACCTAACTGTACCAAACCAGCAGAATGAATACAATGTCGAGTTTCAGGTAAGCAGTTTTCAGGAGTTCTTGCAGCTTCCTCGCTTTGTTCAGGCCTTCGTGGTCTTCTTTTTTCTACTGACCGTGGGCGGCTTTCTACGGGTTACTTACCTACTTAGACGACTTTTCGAGGACTTTTCCGAAGGCGAGGTATTTAGCGTTATTCAGATAAAGCGGATCAAAACGCTGGGCTGGACGCTGGTTGGTCTGTTTCTGCTCAGTAGTGTCTTTACCAATGTCAACCATTACTACCTCACTCGCTATCTTGAAGAACACAATTACGAGGTTTTCATGCCCATCGGCATTCCATTCGTTTTCCCGGATAACTGGCTTCTGCCGCTGACTGGCCTAATCCTGCTAGCCTTAAGCCATATTTTTCTGTATGGTCTTACGTTGCAACGCGAAACCGAGCTAACGATCTAAACGCCATGAAGACCAATCGCCTAATCAACTTCTTGCACTACATTTTTCGGACTCTCTATGGGGCTAGCTTTTTTCTTGGCATTCTTTTTTTGATCATCATCAGCCCACTGTGGAGTGAGGGTCTCTGGCGTTGGAAGCTAAGTAAATACGTTCTGCCCACCAACGGTTCCCGAATCCTGCACGATTCAGCTGGCAGATCAAACGATATGGTTCCCTGGCTCACCCTTCGGGATAAGTCGAACAGTTTTCCGTATAAGCTTTTGCTCCAAGATGATACCTATACTTTACTGGATTCCAACAGCCATGTCATCTGGGAAAAACCGGAAGACTCATTGCTACAGGAACCCGATAGCATCCAGCAATTGATCGCCAGCAGTTTGCTGATGTCAAAAAAGCAGCAAGAAGCGGAGATCGATTCTATCTTGCGCGTTGAACCAGAGATTTACATCGTACGAACGCCCAAGCGGTATTACAAACTGGAGCCTAATGCTTCATCTGGGTTTCAATTACGGATGTCGAGTGGTAGCGTCCCTTTTCCGAATGATAGCAGAGCTGATTTTATGGATTGGGATATTGCGCCAAAGCCCTGGCAATACACGATTCAGCAAATACCCAATGTTCTCGTGCACCGGGATGCCGAATTTTCCTCGGGTAAAGACTATTATTTACACTTCCGTTACCGGACCTGGCAAGAATTTAAAGCCAGCTGAAAGAAGAAAGTGAGCTAACGATCTAACCACCGACCATGCCCATAATTGTAAACGTTGATGTCATGATGGCCCGGCGAAAAATGTCGCTTACGGAATTAGCCGAAAAAGTTGGCATCACCCTGGCCAACTTGTCGATCCTGAAAACCGGAAAAGCCAAGGCCATCCGCTTCGAAACGCTGGAAGCCCTCTGCAAAGCCCTGAACTGCCAGCCGGGCGACCTGCTGGAATACGTTGAAGAGCCCGCCGAGCCGGTTGAGCAGGCATAAAACTATAAGATTAGGAAGGGAAGCCAGAAAACGCCGTCGCCAATCCAGCGGTAGCGGTTATTACGCAGAAAATAAGTTGGGTAGCGCTGGATGGTATACAACACGGCACTCATAATCCCTTCGATAACTGCCGCCCGCTGCGTAAAATGATCGTCTGCAAAAAGGAAAACTGCCAGCGTCAATAGCAGGACGATGCTCATCAAAATCCGCAACGTCGCATCGGTTCGCTCGGCCCCCCAGATGGTAGCCATCGAAAAACTGCTTTCTGGGTATTCGTAAAATTCCATGAGGGAAAAAAGAAGGATATTTTGCAGCGCAATCGCTAAAAAAGCAACGCCTAACCCAATTTCTCCCCAACTAATTACTGGTTTCATTACCCAGGCACAGCCCCAGATGGCGGCGGCATAAACCACCCCGACAATCGGCTCTTTCCAGATCAGAGCTGGATGCAGGGCCGGCAAACGAGCCACGCCCCAGATGTATAACCCACAAATGATGGCTAAAATAACACCTAAAATAAGCACAGGTTTGGGCAGCCAGAATAGCAAAACAGCCGACACAACGACCAGCCCAATCAGAATGCGAACCAGCCAGTTTTTCAATAAGCCATGAAAGCGATGGCGCGGCGTCAGCGGACCCCGAGCGGGCTGGTACGTAGCCACATCCAGCAGCCGGTCGGCAGCATAAATAATGAAGACACAAAAAGCCAGTAAAAGAGGAATTGCCCAGGCTTCGGGCTGGTGTCCGTCGGGCAGGCGGGCCGCCATGCGGTGCGATACCACCGCCCCAAGCGCCACATCCAGACTCAGCCAGTGTGCCTGTAGAAGTCGTTCCTGTATTTTATAAATGATACTCATCTGTAAACTCAAACTTCCGCCCGGTCGCCTCTACAGCTAATGTTCCTGAGGGAAGTCGTGTAATTCAATAACCAATCCGGCCATTAATTGTCTTAAGCCGGTTCAAAAGCGAGTCGTGGCTCTTTGTATTCGGTAATGTTGATGACATCGCCAACGCGCAGAACACCCGTTACATCCGCAATGCAATTTTCCCCAAAATATATTTTCCCGTTGGCCCGTCGATAGGTTGCCAGCGTCTTTAGCGGCTCTTTTCCTTTTTCGCCCGTTGCCGGATCAATGGTGGTTAGCACGCACCGGGCGCAGGGTTTTACGCCCCGAAACGCAATATCACCAATCGAAAACCGGCTCCAGGTATCTTCTTCGTGTGGTTGGCTGCCTTCAATAATCAGGTTGGGTCGGAAGCGGGTCATGCTTAATTCTTCCGGAATGCGGCGGTTCAATTCTTCGAGCGATGAAGCACCGATCATCAGATACGGATATCCATCGGCAAAACTGACTACATCGCCCGGCTGGGCATAGTCTTGATCGGCAGTCCGATGTGTTGTCTCCGGCATCCGCACTAACCGACAGGGGAACCCCAGCACGTGGCTAAACCACTGGTCGGCTTCGGCACTCACGACATTAGCAAGGATTGTATCGTCCCACACGGTCACCGATAAGATTTCGGTTGTCATTAGGTCGAGGGGCACTTCCAATGCATTGGCAGGCTCATTCCGGTGCCAGACGCGCAGCGATGAATCGGTGAGGGCCACATCAATGAGCGACATGGGAAAAATCGTCCGTTGCGTCAGAAATTTACCTTCCGGGGTCACCAGCATCCAACGGCGGTCATAGCGAAACCCGCGTTCTTCAACAATGGCTTCCGACAGCGCGATTCCTCCCAGCGATTTGATGGGATAAATGCGAATTTCTTTTAGAACAGGCATAAGTATGGTGGGATTTATCGGCAGCAAAGATAGGGGTTTGCGCGAAAAATATTAAAATTCCATGCGGGGCAGGGGGCTTACTTCCTGCGATGTAAAATCGCCTTTCAGGTACTTAAAATGAGCCGCCATCGCAATCATCGCCGCATTGTCGGTGCAGTATTCAAAGCGGGGGATATAGACGTTCCAACCTTGTTTTTCGCCCATTTCGGTCAGGGCTTTCCGCAAGCCGGAATTGGCCGATACACCCCCAGCCAGCGCAATTTCACGGATTCCGGTCTCCCGCGCCGCCCGCCGTAACTTGGTCAATAAAATCTGAACCAAGGTGTATTGAATGCTGGCACAAATATCAGCTAGATTTTCGTCAATAAAGGCGGGATTAAGCTTTGTCTGATCGCGCAGAAAATACAGAATTGCCGTTTTAATGCCACTAAATGAATAATCCAGGCCCGGCATTTCGACCAATGGAAACTTAAACGCGAGTGGGTTTCCCTGCTGCGCATACCGATCAATCAGGGGGCCGCCCGGATAGGGTAGATTCAGGAGCTTGGCCGTTTTGTCAAAGGCCTCCCCTACGGCATCATCGCCAGTCTGCCCAATGATTTCCATGCTCAGGTGATCGCGCACCAGCACAATCTGCGTATGTCCTCCGCTAACGGTCAGGCACAGAAACGGAAATTTAGGTTCGGGGGCTTCAATAAAATGCGCCAGCACGTGCGCCTGCATGTGGTTCACTTCAATCAGCGGAATGTCCAGCGCCAGTGCCAGCGCCTTGGCGAACGAGGCACCCACCAGCAGAGCGCCCAGCAAACCCGGCCCCCGCGTGAAAGCCACGGCACTTAGCGCGTTTTTTTGTATCTTTGCATCGGCCAATGCCTGTTCTACCACGGGTACAATTCGTTGCTGGTGCGCGCGCGAAGCCAATTCTGGCACAACACCGCCATACTGTTCATGAACGAGTTGCGTAGCTACAACATTCGATTGGATTTTACCGTTAACACAAATAGCCGCCGATGTCTCATCGCAGGACGACTCAATTGCCAAAATAATCATTCTACAAAGGTAACGGATAATAAAAATCAATGCTATTTAAACCACTGCCTAAGTTGTATTCTCTAAACCATACTTTTTGAGCATTATTATTCATTAATTCGTTGTACCTTATTTAATTATTCGTTCGTCTGCCGTAAATGCGTTCTTTCATCACTATATTCCTTAAAACACTGCTTTACACGCTTATCGTGGTTTTGCTGTTGTTAGGAACAGTGGTTATTGGGTTGCAAATACCGGTTATACAGACGAAAATTGCCCAGTACGCGGTAAAAAAAGTATCGACCGTTCTACAGTTTCCGGTCCGGATTGAGCGCGTTGCCATCCGCTGGTTCGATACACTTTCGCTCGAAGGGGTCAGCATCCAGAACCGTGACCAGCAACCGATGATTGATGTTGGACGCCTGGAAGTCAACTTCGACCTGAAAACCCTTATCGATAACCTCTCAACCAACGTTCATCTGGACGAGGTCCTGCTTTATCGTCCGGATGTCAAACTGAAAAAAAACGCTAAAACCGGTGATCTGAATATTGACGAGTTTATTGTCCGCATCAACGAACTGCTCAGCGATACAACCAAGCCGTCCATTCCAAACCAGAACGTACCTTTTACGATTGGCAAAGCCACGCTTCTCGAGGGTAAATTCACCTACGATGACCCCCGGGAGGGAAAAATGAAGGGGCGCGTTTTTGATTATAATCACTTCACGATTAATAATATCAGCTCCCGACTGGAGAATTTTTTGCTGCTAGGTGATACCATTTCGATGGATGTCAGCCGACTGAAAGGCATCGACCGCCAGGCGCAACTGCGTATCCACCAGATCAATACTAAATTTCTGTACTGCGCCAAGCAGATGCGGCTAGACGATTTGTACGCGCACATCAACGGCTCTACGGTTCGCAACAAACTCATTTTTGATTACAAGCAATTTTCGGCCTTTAATGAATTTAACGACGAGGTGACCATGCGGGTCAACCTGCGGAATTCGACGGTGCGGGCGCAGGACCTGATTCCATTTACAGACTACTTTGTTAGGAATTTTGACGTGGCCAAAGCACAGGGCGACTTTGTCGGAACGGTGCGGAATTTTAAATTTAAAAACGCCGACATTCAGTTTGGCAAAGGCAGCCGGTTGGTGGGCGACATTGCGTTTAAAGGCTTGCCGGATGTTGACCGCACCACGGTTGATTTCCAATTTAAGCCTTCTTCCGTTCAGCTCGCTGACCTCAAGCCCTACTACTCTGACCCGGATTTTGACCGGGTTATGCAGAAGCTGAAAATTCTGGACTTCAATGCTAGCTACGTCGGCAAGTTCACCGATTTCAAAACCAAAGGCACCTTCAAGACCGCGCTGGGAGCCGTTGCGGGTGAATTAGCGCTCAAGCTGGCGGGAGATAACGGGACATCTTACAGCGGCGATCTGCGGGTTAGTGATTTCAACGCCGGTGAGCTATTCGACGAGCAGGAACTCGTGCAACGCGTTGACGGACAAGCTAAATTCAACGGGCGTGGGCTAACGCTTGCTACCGGTCGTCTGGATCTTGATGGTCGCTTTAACCGCATCGGATTTAAAGAATATAATTACCGCAATCTGGCTGTCCGGGGAAACTTCCAACAGTCGTATTTTGATGGACACATTAGCGTGCGGGATACCAATCTTTCCATCAACCTTGACGGAGAATTTGACCTGCGTGGGGAAAAGAATCAATTTGATGTCCACGGGCTGGTGCAACGAGCCGACTTGCGGGCGTTGGGTTTTCTGGGCGATTCGCTCACCATTCACAGTGAAATCGACGCCCAGCTAATCGGGAACAAACTGGATGAATTGGTTGGCACGGCCCGCTTTCGGAACGGCTATCTGACACTGGGTAAACGGAGCCTGATTGTAGATACCCTGTCCGTTTATTCCGAACTGGAAGGCCGGGAGCGCACCCTCACCATCGACTCCGATTTGCTGCGGGGAACGTTGCTGGGTGATTATCAAGTAACCCAGGCCGTGGACGACCTTCAGCGACTCGTTAAGGAATATAGCCTGAATTTTGCGGGAGATGCCGCCGGAATGGCCACTTATTACCGCAACAAACGGCCCACAACGGCCGCGCCTTACAGCATCGATTACGCCCTGCTGCTTAAAAACATTCAGCCGTTATTTAATTTTCTTTACCCAGATTTATACATTTCGCCCAATACGCACCTATTCGGTCGGTTTACGGTTGGGCGGACATCGCTGCTTACGCTGAATGGCTTTGTCGATACCCTGAAAGTGGACGATTATGCTTTCTACAAATCGTCCATTGACTTGAACACGTCCAAATTCGTCAATTCGCCGGACGTTCTGGCATCGCTCATTTTCAACGCCAAACGGCAACAATTAGGGCCGCTGGCGCCTACAGAAGGGCTGGAAGCGGAAGCCTCCTGGGATGTTAATCACATTGATTTTACCAGTAGTTTGAAGCAGGTATCCAGTACGAACCGCGCCAACCTGAATGGTTCGCTTACCTTCAAGGGTGATGCCATTGATCTGGAGCTTCGTAATTCGCGGTTCCGGCTGCTGGACAGCCTCTGGACTGTTTCGCCGGATAATCTGATTCGGATTGTGGGCAATGATGTGTATGTGAATAACCTCGCTATTTCCAACCAGAATCAATTCATCGCCGCCAGTGGGAATATTTCGGGAGATACCGCGCAAACGCTAAAAGTTGAGGCACGGAATTTTTTGCTGCAAACCCTGAATCCGGTTTTAAACACCAACATTTCCGGAACCGCCAACGGAACGGCCAGCCTGCGCGACCTTTATGGCCTGAAGCTACTGGACGGTCAGATGCGGATTGACTCGTTAAAGTACAATAATTTTCTGGTCGGGAATGTCACCAACCGCAGTGTACTGGATCGATCCAACCGCGTCAATATCGAAGCAAAAATAAATCGGTACAATCGGGATGTAGTGAACGTGACTGGTTTTTACGACCCCAGCAAATCGTCCGAAACCCCGCTGAATTTGAAAGCCTCCCTGAACGGGGCCGATTTGCGCTTATTGGAGCCGTTTACAAAAGGCTATTTCTCCAATCTGGCAGGCTCAGCCGCCGGTGTCGTGACAATTTCGGGTAAGCCAACAGGTCCCTTGATGAACGGTTCTATTGATGTCAAAGGCGGTCGGGTACGCATTGACTACCTGAAGGCGGACATTGCCTTTGAGGATAAAATTTATTTCGAAGAACACGAGATTCGGGCCCGGCGCATGGAGCTAACCGACCCGGATGGCAACAAAGCCATTCTACGGGGCGGGGTGTATTTTCCGGATTACAACTATTTCCAGCTTGATCTGACGGCAGAAATGAAGAATTTCAAAATCCTGAATACGACCGCTAAAGACAATGAACTGTTTTACGGAACGGCGATTGCAACGGGCCGTGTCAACCTTTCCGGTCCCGTTGATAACCTAAGCATCAAGGCTGACGTAACCAGCAACCGGGGAACACGCATTTTCATTCCGCTTGACCAAGCGGTAAGTGTCAGCGACGAAAGTCTTATCCGCTTTATCAACGTAAAAGCGCCCGTTGACACCACCAAACACCCAGAGGTCGATATGTCGGGGATTAAGATGGATTTTAACCTATCCATCACGCCAGATGCTTATTGCGAAATCCAACTCGACCGGCAGACCGGCGATATTATTAAAGCCTACGGAAACGGCCAGATTGGAATGCGGATCGATACCAAAGGGGATTTTACCATGACGGGTACGTATGAGATTGAGCGCGGCGAATACACGTTTACCTTTGAAAACATCATTAACAAGAAATTCCAGATTCTGAATGATAGCCGCATTACCTGGACCGGCGATCCTTACGAAGCAATGGTTAACGTCAAGACGGCGTACACGCAGTTTGCTTCGCTAAAACCCCTGCTTCAGACAACGCCCACCACTGCTAATGCGCTTGACCAGAACCGCCGCTACCCCGTCGATTTGCTGATTGATCTGAAAGGTCGTTTACTGGCTCCTGAGATTGCGTATGATCTGAAAGTAAAGGAATATCCGCAGCAGCCTGATTTCCGGCAGGCGGTTACCGCTTTTGAATCGCGGCTTAAAAGCAACGAACAGGAACTGGGCCGACAGGTAAGTAGTATTCTGTTGTTCAGCCAGTTGTTGCCACCTGATGGTGGTTTCTTTGATCCTGCTACTACAGGAACGGGGGGCACTGTGGTTGGTTCTGGCGTAACTAATAGTTTAAGCGAGCTTATTTCCAACCAGTTAAGTCGTCTGGCTTCCACTTTAGACAAAAACCTCGACGTTGGCGTCTCACTGAATGGCCTGGACCAAAACCTGGTTAATAACCTGCAGGTGCGGCTCTCCTACCGCTTTAACGACCGTTTTCGGATAAGCCGGGACGGTGGATTTACGTACGGTCAGAACCAGACAAATGCCGCTAGTCTTCTGGGTGAGTGGACGCTGGAATATTGGGTTACGCCCGATGGCAAGGTAAAATTGAAGATGTACAACCGCAACCAGATGAACCAGCTGGCCACGCTCAGCACCATCGGGCCGGGTACGTTTACGACGGGTGGTGGCATGAGTGTTCAGTATACGCGCTCCTTCAATACCCTCTTTGGAAAGCAACCGGAACCGCCCCAACCCGGTATCCGTTCAGCGCAGCCGAACACGCCCCGCCGCACCTCTTCTGCCTCCAGCGACGCTTCGCTTTTGCAGGACCTCGACTTGTGATCTCTATAGATTCAACCATTGGGCTTTCTTGCTCTAATTTCTCACTCTTTTCAAACTTTCAGTAGGCTGCTCAGTTTTAGTGATACTTACCCAAGTACGCTTATTTTCATTCTGTATTTACGTTAAAACGATCATGGCAACTGAACTTAATAACGACCTGACCGAAGAGCCTACAACAGGGGCGCATTATCCAAGTGATATGGCAAACAGTGGGTACGGTGGCTCTGCTGCTGCGCCAAATGATGATGATGATCTGGATCTAGAAGATGAAGAAGCTCTGGATGATGATGACGAAGAATTCATCGACGACGAAGACCTTGAAGATGAATAAATAAGCTCGTTACTGGATAATAACCCATAAACACCAACACGATGGAATCCCAACAGGAACCGAACGAAGAAAACCAGGAAAATCCCGAAGATACGGCACCCGATAGCGAAACGCAGTCTTCCGCTGCCAGCTCGCGCGGTACCCGGGGCACCGACGATCATAAAGCGCCGAATGCACCAGCAGAAGGAGAGTAAACGAAAAGGGTCGCTTCGAAGCGACCCTTTCCATTATAAAGCGTTTAATAAAGTTTGACACTTAAGCTCCGTTTCGCGCCATTCTTTGGCTGGCACCGAGTCTTCTGTGATGCCCGCTCCCGCATACAGCAACCCTTCCCGTCCTTCCAGTTTCATGCAGCGCAGATTAACAAATAGATTGGTTTCGTGCCGCACATTCACCGGCCCGAGGTAACCGCTATATAATTCACGGTCATAGCCTTCGTTTGCCAGAATAAAATCAATAGCCTGGTCGCGGGGCATTCCACAAACTGCCGAAGTCGGATGCAGCAGTTGCAGCATCACGGTTGCCAGTTGCGGAAAATTAACGGCCTGTGTATCTACCGAAAAATCCGTTCTCAGGTGCAGCAGATTGCCCGCTACGACGGTTTTTGGTCCTTCTTCCGTAAATTCACGGAGCCGTATTTTTTTGAAACAGCTAATAATATACCGACAAACCAGGGCTTGTTCTTCAATTTCTTTCTGCGTCCATTGCGCCTCCGAAGGTCGTTTGAGCCGCCCTTCTGAATCATACGCCGACTGGGTTCCGGCCAGGGCTACCGTTCGGAAAATACCGTTTACATCTTGGCTAACCAACCGTTCGGGCGTGGCACCGAGCCAGATCTGGTTACGGTCGGGCAGGTAAATCGCCGAAACAAAAGCCGTTGGATAGGCCAGACAAAGCCGGTTGAAGAGATCAATCACATCCGGATACTGCGCAAAACGAATGGCTTTAGTCCGCGAAAGCACCACCTTGCGCATCTCGCCCCGACCCAGCATCCGCACCGCGCGCTGCACGATTTCCTCGTAGCGTTCCTGGTCGTGAATGGTAGGCGGCGTCAATCCCGATTTATCAGCTGACGGTGTAGGCTTGAGCGGTTGCGTCACTTTTTTCCAGAAAGGAGCAACCACAGGATGATCAGCGGCGTAGCGACTTTGCTCATTCTGAAGACTCCCTTCTTCTCCAAACTGCCAGTATAAATCAGCCTTCAGAAAAAGCGTCTGCTGGTTTTCAGAATTGATAAACGGGCTAACGGCAAAGCCCATTGGCAGCTCATCAAAATCCATGGCTGCGGCTTCTACTTTACCCGATGTATCAACAAGAAGTTCTTTGCTTTTTTGGTTTGGCAACCGCCAGAGAGCGGCAGCAAAGCCCGATGAACAGGCCGCCTGCCAAAGCGTATGCGGAGTGGGTACGGTGGTAACGATCGTTGAAGAAGTTTGGCGACTTTTCATTTACTACAAAAAACAGTAGAGTATATAGGGATAACAAGTCGATTCACGTTTTTATCCCATGAGCCAGAAATTTTTCTAGTTTATAGTTAAGGTCTAGGATTATTTCCGAATATCTACAACGGCCGTGGTTAGTCGGCTGATGCATACCAGCCTGTCTTCTTCGTCGGTGATGCGAATATCCCAGACATGGGTAGTACGGCCCCGGTGTATGGGCGTGCATTTGCCGTAGACCCAGCCTTCGCGCACGGATCGGATGTGATTGGCATTGATTTCAACGCCCACTGCCCGCTGCTCTTCTGGATTTTCCAGGGACAAAAAAGAAGCAATACTCCCCAGTGATTCGGCCAGCACAACCGAGGCTCCTCCGTGCAAAAGTCCGAAAGGCTGGTGCGTTCGCTCATCAACGGGCATGCGGGCAACAATAAAATCTTCCCCGATTTCGGTAAACTCAATCCCCAAAAGAGTTACAATTGATTTGTTATGAAAGGGTTTAAGTGATTCTAATGTCCATTTATGCTTCATCTTGTGCTTATTTTTTCGTAATTTTGCCCTCGTTTTCAGCCGGCCTTTATTCCGGTTCAACTTAGTCAGCAAAAGTAACAGCTTGAAACAAAAAAAAATATACCTGATTCGCCACGGAGAAACGGATTACAACCGCCGGGGGGTAGTACAAGGCAGTGGCGTTGATGCTGATTTGAACGCGATGGGTCGTGCCCAGGCGGCAGCTTTTTATCAGGCTTACCAGCACATTGCCTTCGATAAGATTTATACCTCGAAACTCAGACGCACACTCCAGTCCGTCGAGCAGTTTATTGAAGCAGGTATTGCCTACGAAAGCCACGAAGGGCTGAACGAGATTAGCTGGGGCCTGCGTGAAGGCAAAATGCCCAATAGCCTCGATAACGAATACTACCGGGATTTGATTAATAACTGGAACAACGGCAACACGGACATGCCAACCGAGCAGGGCGAAAGCCCGGAGGATGTCATGCATCGGCAGAAGCCCGTTATCGATCTCATCATTTCCCGTCCCGAAGAAAGTACGGTTTTGGTAGCCATGCACGGCAGAGCCATTCGGATTCTGCTGCCCTGGTTAATTGGCCAACCGCTTTCCACCATGGATCAGTTTGAACACAGCAACCTGTGCCTGTATATTCTGACCTATTCATACGAAACCTCTGAGTTTACCATTGAAGTCTCCAACGACAGCACGCACCTGATGACGCTGGTTGTTCCCCAGGCTTGATGCAAATAAATCATGCACAAGGCGTAATTTAAAGCTATCCAAGTGGCTTTTTTCATTACGCCTTGTGCATGATTCGTTTACCCTCTAAATTCCCCACCGGTGTAATAAACGCCTACATACATCCAAAAAATTGTATCTTCGACTTTTAGTAACTTTTATTGAGAGTCATGTAGACGATGTCGAAAAGGAAGACTTATTGGTTATGTCAAATAATCGGGTGGACCTCACTCGTGATGTTTGAATTTGGTGCTTATACACTTGAATATGGCTTTGTCCAGGAATATTTTTTTCTGGCTTTAGCCAATATATTGTTAGGAATTATTCTGACTCACCTTTACCGCCTTATGATTCAGCGGTGGAATTGGGTGCGGCTGCCTCTTATCCAGTTAATCCCACGCGTTCTTGCATCGGTTTTTGTGCTGTCGGCCATTATGACGATGGTCAATTTACCGATTGACCACGTTCTGGTTCCAGAAACGCTGGTGCACGAGCCTTTGATCATCATGGGTTATTTATTATCCTGGGGGAAAAGTATCCTGGCGTGGGTGCTGAGTTACACGGTCTACCTCTATACGGAGCAGAATCGGAACGCGGCCATTGAAACAATCCTGCTGAAAACGTCCATCCGGGAAACCGAGGCGAAAGTGCTTCGGTCGCAATTGAATCCGCATTTTGTCTTTAACGCCCTGAATAGCATTCGGGCGCTGGTGCTGGAAAACCCGTCTAAAGCGCAGCAGGGCATTACGCAACTTTCCAACATCCTGCGCAACTCGTTGCTGGCTGATCGCCGCAAAACGGTTGAATTACGGGAAGAGATAAAGACCGTTGAAGATTATCTGGAGTTGGAAAAAGTCCGGTATGAAGACCGTTTGAACGCGCGCCTGAAAGTTGACCCCAAAACCCATTATTTGCAGGTCCCACCCATGATGTTGCAAACGCTCGTCGAAAATGCCATCAAACATGGCGTTCAGAAGGCCATTGGCGGTGGATTTGTGGAACTGACAAGCTGGTTGGAAGACAATCTTCTTCACATCCGCATTCGAAATACAGGCGCACTGGGCGACACAGAAGCATCCAATGGATTTGGGTTAAAGAATACATCCCAGCGGCTGGAACTACTCTACGGTCCCGAAGCCAGTTTTCGGATCCGGCAGGAAACGCCCGATGTGGTGTGCGCCGATGTCGTTATGCCCATGCAATCAGACAGCATCTTAAAAAGAACAGACACACAGAAAGTAACTAGTTAGCATGAAAGCCCTTATTGTAGACGACGAACGGTTAGCCCGGAATGAACTGCGCCGCTTGCTGGACAACTTCCCCAAAATTGAAATCATCGGTGAAGCACCCAACGCCGACGAAGCCCTGAAACTGATTGATGAACTACAGCCTGAGTTGCTGTTTCTGGATATTCAGATGCCGGGTAAGAATGGCTTTGAGCTCCTATCATCTATTGAAGGAAAGTCGCCTGAGGTAATCTTCACGACTGCCTACGACGAATACGCCATCAAGGCTTTTGAATACAATGCGCTGGATTACCTGCTGAAACCCATTGATTTGCCCCGGTTATCGGAGGCCATTCACCGCGTTGAAGAGAACCAGCATCAGCACACGGAGCCAGAAGCTATCCCCCGCGAAAACACCCGGATGTTGGGCGAGAACGATCAGGTTTTTGTTAAGGATGGCGAAAAATGCTGGTTTGTCAAGTTGGGTAAGGTGCGGCTATTCGAGTCAATGGGTAATTACGTTCGCCTGCATTTCGACGACCAGAAGCCACTCGTTCTGAAGTCGCTGAACAGCCTGGAAGATCGCCTGGACCCCAACACGTTTTTCCGCGCTAACCGCAAGCACATCATTAATCTGCAATGGATTGAAAAAATTGAACCCTGGTTCAGCGGGGGCTTGCTTGTTAACCTTCGTGGTGGCGATAAAATTGAAATCAGCCGTCGGCAGGCCATTCGGTTTAAAGAACTGATGAGCCTTTAATACCTTCAAAGCACATTGTTTAGTGAACTGAACAGTGTGCTTTGCTCCTTTAATCGCCTCCAATCTCATTCAGAGCCGCCCTGGCTTTGTTATCCACACTGTTTTTGTACTCGTGTTTCTTAAAGCTAATGGCTTTCTGGAAATAGCGACGCGCCTGCGATACGTTCCGTTTCTGCTGATAGACGTAGCCTAGTTGCAAAGCCGCCGTGGCACCAAACGAAAGCTGGCTCTTTTCACTCAACGCAATGGCACGCTCAAACAAAGGTATGGCTTCGTCCATCTCCTCACGACGTTGCAGAATGCGGCCTTTTCGGTAATTAAATTCCGCCTTTTCAGCCAATAACGAGAAGTTTGCTTCCGTATAAGGCCGCAGCACAGCCAAAGCTGTATCCAGATACCCCCCGTCGGTAGCCAGCCGGGAGCGCATCAAGACTTTCTGGTTCGCCGATACGCCTTTTTTGAAATACAAATCCGCAAACTTTTGGGCTGCTTTATCGCCTTCCACCACCGATGCGCCCACGTTGGAAACCTGACGCAGCAACTGCACGCTCGCCGCATCGTCCCCCGGGTTATCGGTTAACCAGAAGCATAGAAACTGTTTGTAGTAGGTATCTTTCAGAAAATTAAGGCCCTTGTATTGGCCTAGGAAAAGCCGGTAGTGCTGATTAGCCTGTTGAAAAGCCCCTTTTTGCAGGAAAATTTCCCCTTTCAGGTATTCCGTAAAAGGGAACGGCAGGTAGTCGGGTCCCGTGGGCCGGTTTAGCAAATAAGGCAGGGCTTCTTCACTGCGTGCATCCTTCATCAGGATTGTTGTGGCGAAAAAATGCAGCATTAGATTGTCCGGATTTTCGCTCACAAACTGCTTTAAGTTCGTTACATCCGCATTATCAAATTTCAAGATATAAGCCTGAACAAGCAGCTCGATCAAGCGGGCTTCCGTACGGAAAAGAGCATCTTTGCGAGCCACCATCTGAATTTCCTGAATGCCTTGCTTCACATTTCCTTTCAACCCCAGCAGGTTTGTCACCCAGGTATAGCTTTCTGGTACAGAGCCAATTAAAATATGCAGTACCCCTAATGATTTATAGGTAGGCCAAAAATTTGGAAACTTTTTACGGTTTTCCTCCAATAGGCGATAGGCCCGAATGATATCCCAGGAGGCGCTTACCTCCTGCCCGAACTTTAGCTTGACAAACGCCCAATGCAGGCGTACTTCTGCCTGTAACAAACGCTGCCAGGGCGAATTAGCATCCAGATTACGAAGGGCGTCCAAACGCTGGTCTTCCCGCGCTTCGAAACGCGCAAAAGCCTTCCGATCATCAGAGATCAAAAGCGTAATCATGTCGGCATAATTGTCCAGATAGAGCGCCACGCCATTTCGACGGGTTACTTCCGGCGCAATGACACGCTGTGCTCCTTGAACTTTCAGCTTTAGAATATCCGCATAAGCACGCTGGAGAGCAGGCGTAAACTCAAAATCAGCAGCCAGAACAGGCGATATAGCTCCCGCAAGGCAAAAGAGCAGGAAAGCAATTAATCTTCTCATCGTACGCACAAGCAAACAAAAAAGGCTGCCATTGCTGACAGCCTTTTGACGTATCTTTTGAGTCTACCGGCGGCCCGACGAAACCTGCTCAGGAGCGCCTTCCACATCGGCAAAAATCCGTCCGCAATGTTCGCAGACAATGATCTTCTTTTTATCCCGAATGTCAGCCTGACGCTGCGGTGGCACCACGTTAAAGCAACCGCCGCACGCACCCCGCTTCACCATCACTACCGCCAAGCCGTTGAGGGCGTTATCCCGAATCTTGTTGTAAGATTTTAACAAGCGTTCTTCGATATGCGTTGCCTGCTGGTCACGGCTGTCGATCAGGGCTTTTTCTTCATCCTGGCTTTCAGAGGTGATCTGATTCAATTCCTGCATTTTGGCTTTCAAGTCCGCCTTACGCTCATCGAGCGCAGACTGCGTTGCCTTGATCTCCTCCTGCTTATTCCGGATTTTGAACGCCGACTCATTTGTTTTCTTATCAGCCAGTTCAATTTCCAACGTCTGAAGTTCTATTTCTTTCGAAATCGCATCGTATTCGCGGTTGTTCCGAACGTTCATCTGCTGATCCTTGTACTTGGTAATCAGCTTCTCGGAATCCTTCTTTGCATTCTTGTTCCGATCGATTTCTTCATCGAGCGTTTGAATGTCGTTGTTGAATTTTCCGATGCGAGTTTCGAAGCCAGCAATGTCGTCCTCCAGATCCCGAACTTCTTCGGGCAGGTCGCCACGGATTTTTTTTATCTCATCTAGCTGTGAGTCAATTTGTTGTAATTTAAGAAGTGCTTCTAGTTTCTGAGCAATCGTAAGTTCCATTCCGCGAAGGTTTTGCTGCTATGCGAAGTAATTCACCGGATTAGTGATCACTTCGGATAAAATTACCGCAAAATTAGGATTTTTTTTCAATAAATACTGAGAAATCAATTCTTTAGTGAACTGTTCGCTCTCATAATGTCCAACGTCAGCGATCACAATGCGTCCGTCAGCGTCGAAGAACTCATGGTATTTATAATCAGCGGTTACAAAAACATCCGCTCCTGCCCGAATCGCGTCGTTCAACAGAAAGCCTCCCGCTCCTCCACAAACGGCAATTCGCTTTACTTTCTGCCCGCGCAAAGGTGTATAGCGAATGACATTAACGGCCAGTGATTTCTTCAAATATGCCAGAAATTCAAGCTCTTGCATCGCTTGCGGCAAATCTCCGACGGCTCCAGACCCAACCTCCTGATTTTGATTGTCCAGCAAAGTTAAATAATAAGCTACTTCCTCATAGGGATGTGCCTTTTTGAGCGCCTTCAGAACCGAGTAGCGCTGCTGAACAGGCAAAATTACTTCAATGCGGTCTTCGTGAGCCTTCTTGTCTTCTCCCACGTTGCCCAGCACTGGATTCGCTCCATCTTCCCCCCGAAACGTACCCGTACCTTCCTGCTTAAAACTGCAATGGCTGTACTGGCCAATATGGCCCGCCCCCGCCTCATATAACGCATCTAGCACCTTTTGCGTGGCCGTTGCATACTGCTCGCCTTCTTTGGCATTCGGGACGAACGTGACCAGCTTCATCAGCACCTGGCTTTTCGGCGCAAGAATCTGTACATTTTCCAGATTCAGCTTCTCGGCAATTTTAAAATTTACCCCGCCCACCACACTATCCAGGTTGGTATGGCTAGCATAAATGGCAATATCCGCTTTAATGGCTTTAATCACCGTCCGTTCTACATAGCTGCGGCCCGTTAACTTTTTAAGCCCTTTAAAAACGATAGGATGGTGCGCTACGATGAGATTGCAACCTTTTGCGATGGCTTCATCGACCACGGCTTCCGTGGCATCAAGAGTAACCAGAACACCTGTTATTTCCGTTTCAGGATCGCCCACTAGTAACCCGGCATTGTCATAACTCTCCTGATAAGCCAGCGGAGCCCACTTCTCAAGAGAAGTCGCTATCTGTTTAATTTTCATGGGTACAGTTCTTAGTGAAAGCCATATCGTTCAGCTAGAATATCCAGATGGTGGCGCTCGTGCCCCGCAATGATCGAAAACATAGCCCGGGCCGAAACCGGGTGGCCATTGGCCGAGCCAACGCGTAGCTGTGCCTCTTCAGTCAAGCTACGGCCCAGCGCAATGGTTGCTGAGCGCACATGGTGATAATGCTCCAACAAACTTTCAAGGGACAACTCATCGAAGTTAGCCCCATCAACGTAGTCGTTTTCATCAAATCCGGGTAAGGGTACTTTTTCGCCTCTGGCAATGCACATAGCCCGGTACGCAAAGATGCGTTCTGTGTCGGTCATGTGTCCTAAAATTTGTTTAGGCGACCATTTTTTTTCAGCGTACCGGAAAATTAATTCAGCGCTCGACAATTTTTTGTATAAATTTTCTACTTGTTTTTTTTGCTGACTAAGGCAGTCAATAACGTTCTCATCATCAACCTTTTCGATGTAATTTGCAAAGTATTTCAGCTCTGGATATTCACCTATTTGCGGCTTTTTCATGAAAATTATTGCGTTTTTTCTCACAAAGGTATTGCAATATTAGAAAAAGCCTTTACCTTTGCACCACGATTTCAGAGAACGGAAACGCAAAATGAAGTCAAAAATAAGGTCCGGTAGTTCAGTTGGTTAGAATACATGCCTGTCACGCATGGGGTCGCGGGTTCGAGTCCCGTCCGGACCGCCAACACATCAAAGAGGCCTTTCCCGCTGGTAAAACACAGCGGGTTTTTCTTTTTTAGGCCATTCTGTAAAAGCCTTAATCTAGGTCACCCGTCTGCTTCACGTAGGTCATACCAACACAAATGACCGATAATACAATTGTTTGTTATAATCTTCATATGACACACTTCTAGGTTTAAACCTAAATTTTACTGTCATGCTAAAAAACCAATGGAATTGCTGTACTACTTTGCTCGGTCCAAAAAGGATAAACAGTACGGCACTATCAAGCTATCAGTTGTTATTCCTGGCCAAATAGAATCGGTTTACTCGACCGGTATTCAAATTGATCGGAAACTTTGGGGTGGAAATTTGCGCCGATTCGTGGAGAAAACGGATTGGGCCAAAAGACGAAACACTGAGCTACGTCAGATTGAGTCAGATGTCGAAGTTGTGCGGGATTTGTTGGTTATGGCTGGGTATGAATTAATGCCTGCATTGATTACAAAGGCTTACCGGAATTTAGCAAGTAGTAACCTGCCGTTAACGCTAGATAACATTACAGAAGCTCTTGGGGATTCGGCTAGGCCGGACCTGCAACTCATTGAAGCTATAGACTGGCTTATAAAGCACAAGCAAAAAGACATTAAAGATGAATCGACCGGAGATACTTACCGAGCCAGGCGAAAAAACTTTGTTAACTGGGTCCAGTCTATAAAACGCCCCAAGTTCTTAGCTTCTGATTTCAATGTAGAGAAAGCTTTGCTTTTTTGTGACTGGTTGCGGTGTCAACCCAATGGCAAAGGAGGCTTAATGAGTCAGAATCACGTAGCAAGGCATATTATATTTATAAAGGAGGCTATTGAAAAGACTGTAGGTCGTGGACTTGTTCGACAGGATCAAATTTCAAAATTTGTCTACAGTCGCAAAGAGGTAAAAGATTTACGTCATTTCAATCCCGACGAAGTTGATCTGCTTTACAAATTAGATATTGAATCTTGTTTCGCTGATCAGCAATTGGCTGAAAAGGTTATAATTGTCAGAGATCTATTCATTTTCTGTTGCTATACAGGCTTTCATTACGTTGACAGAAATGGCTTATCCGGCAATAATATCAAAATACGCAACGGGTCGCCTTGGATTTACAAGCAACGCGGCAAAACGGGTATAATGGCAAAACAGAAAATACACCCTGTTGCCCTAGATATTATTGATAAATATGGCGGCGTTGATTATTTGCCTAAGGTCAATAAGAATGACAATAATGACTGGTTAAAGTTATTGGAGTCCGCAGCAGGCCTTAAGATTGGGCTTAGTACGAAGATTGCCCGGAAGACTTTTGCCTATATGTGTCTTAATGTCTGGCATATTGATAAAGACACGGTAGCGGTGATGATGGGCCTGAAATCTCCAAGGCATATTTCCGATTACGCGGAGATTGACGAAAATAGAATTGAACACGCCATCAACTGGTAGCACTTGCGGGAGCAATCCCGCTTTTTTTGGCATTTTATTTTCATAATTACTTGTATATAGTTTGATTTTAGTTTGAAGTTAATTACTTTTGAATCATCAAATCACTTACAACTGCTACCAACATGCACTTACTCGAAAAATTCTACCTATCCTTTTTCTGCACTCTGGCGTTCCTGCTCCTTCTGGGAGCCTGCCTGAGTGATTCAGTCCTGACCCGTCCCGAAGAAGTGTTTCTGGTGTCTTACCTGCTGGCCACGGTGCGGGTGTTTGTGAAGGAGTTCAAGGCGGCACGTAACAAGGGAGTCAACAACAACTGGCGGTAAGATGAAATTCGAAAGCTACCACTATTACCCGATTGGTAGCGATCCGATCCCAGTTCAGTTGCCGGCGCTATTTGACACGAAGGATGGCGATTACCTGTATGTGTCTGTAACGGGAGTGCTGTATTATCTGAACACGGGTGGTGACTGGAAAAGGTTTGTGCAACTACCCGACCCGATCCGGTGGGTGCATCACAACAAAGTTGATCTGGAAGACATGCGCTGGGTCGCTCCGAAAGACTGGCCTGCGGATATTAAGCAACTTATTCAATCAAAGCAATAGCCATGAAAACGCAAATCGTCAACTACGAAGACAGCCTGGAAGACCGCATCATCATTGGCGTCGAACGGCTGGAACAGATCGGCAAGACTCGGCTAACGCTGGGCAGCGAAGGAGACACGAAGGCCGGCGACGAAGTCAAGGCCGACTTGTCCCGGCATGAAGTGCTGGCCCTGATTGGATTACTACAAGCCTCCATCGCGTCCTAAGCATACCTACTATTCAAAATCAAATCCATAGCATGAAACCAATTGAACTTACTGAATGCGCAGCCATCGAATTTGATCAAACCTTCATGGAGCGTGAGTTCGATCCCGAAAAGCTGACGACCATCGAACAAGAAGGTCTGACCGTGACAATGGGCGGGGCCGAAGTGCCGGGAACCTACCGCCTGATGAAAACCGATGAAGATTACATTTTTCGGATGATCCCGCAAGGATGGGATGATGGCTTTAATATATATCGAGTAAAGCGTTCAACTCTTACAGAATCAAATCCACAATGAAAGAACTATCCGCCGAGCAGCAACTGCTCATCAAAAAGCCACTCCCCGCCGAAGCGGTCAAGCCCCACCCGACTAAACAGGGGATGTCTACCATTAAAGCGATCTATGTCACCGAGCGGCTGAACGATGTTTTCGGCATCGGTAGCTGGGCACTGAAAACGCATTTACTCGCCACGGCCGGGGATGGGGCGCTGTTCACGACCCGCACCTACACCACTTCCAACGGGAAAGAGCGAACCGAATACTTTGCGGTTGCCAAGACGACGATTGAGGTACCCGAATACGGCATTTATTACGAGTGCATCGCCGGGGCATCGAATGATGACATGGGGGATGCGGCCAAAGGAGCGACGACCGATGGGATCACTAAAATCTGCTCCTACATCGGTATCGGCATTGATGTCTTCAAGGGCCAGCATGACCAAGCATTGAAACTGGAAGAAGCCCGGGTCAAGCTGGAAATCAGCAAGGCAGTGCTGGCCATCAAGAAGTGCGAAACGGTGGAGCAGTTGAAAGATGCCAAAGCCAAGTTCCCGGAGCATGTACTCAATAGCCGGGACTTTAAAGAGGCGGCAACGGAACGGTTCAATCAGATCAGTGCTAAACAGGCGGCGTGATGAAACCAAAATTCGGACAAAAAATAACCTTCAAAGAGGTTTTAACCCGCGTAACGATTCCGGCACCCGACTACGTCAGTCCACCTTTACGGGCATGGGTGCCCCGGCCAAAACCCGGTACGGGGATCATCATCGGAGTTCGCCAGCTTCAAAACGGGAACCTGTCCCGACCCCTTGAAGAAGAAGGGCGGCACCTGTTCAATACGGTGGACATCAAAGCTTATCTGGTAGCTTCTAACCTTCGGGATAAGCCGTTTTATGTCAGGGCCGATTCCGTGAGCCTGGAATGACCCCCGAAGCCTTGCAGCCCGGAACCACCTATTTCTACGTAGACGGGCTGCACATTACCCCAGTCGGCTACGTGGGACGGTCGCACTTGAAACCCAAACTATTCCGCTTCGAGAATCAGGATGCCAGAACTGTCACCATTGATGAAATGAGTCTTAGGCGGGTGTTTGATTCGGAGCTAGAAGCGCGGATGTGTCTTCGGGAGCTATTGACCGATGAGCATAACCAGAACGAAACCAAGATAACCTATCTGACAGAACTTCAAACCGATGAAAAGCAAGCTTTTAAAGGAACACGGCGCTCTGATGAACCATGTTCGGATAACGATAAACAAAGCAACCAAAAAGATAACGTGTCAGCATGAGCGCGTTCCGGTAGTTGCGTCTAGTGAAAAGGAATTGGTATACGAAATAGGTGGTCGTTTCTGTACACTTAAACGCAAAAAAGACCCCTACGCCAAGTACGACACGGTGCTTGGAAAGGCGAGTGTGCATGAGAACAAATGGAATAGCCGCTACATAGACGACGAATTAGTTGCGTACTGCTACTCTTTCCATTCCCAGAAGATAACCACGAACACCGTCAAAAAGGCACTCTTCGCCTTTATTCAACGGGAGTCCTATTTCTACAACAATCTGATTCCCCAGATTGAAAAAAGTATCAAAGAATCTCTGTAACCCCCTTACCACAATGAGACATTTCACACCCCTTTTCGTCCTACTGCTACTGTCAAACATCGCTGCGGCTCAGCTCGCGCCGGAACACCAGATTAGCCAGCCGCTACCGACGGGCGATCCAATCGCTTTCAATCAACCTCTAATCAATACGCCAATGGATTTTCAAAAAGATGCTCCCGGAACCAAGAACAACGATTCTTGCATTGAAAATGCCGCCGAAAACGAACCAATCTTCGTTTTGCGGGCGCAGGATGCTTCCAGCCCTAAAGTGATCCTACACTGGATTGCTAAGAACTTCGAAACCTGTCCCGATGATAAGCTGATTGATGCCTTCAATCACGCGATCAAGATGAAGAACTGGCCTGACCGGAAAAACGCGGACTAAGCTCATTGCCGCTTACTCGATCACGTAGTAAGTGGCAATATGTCAATCACATACGATCATATTCCTTTTTCCAGTCAAGTAGCCATGAAACCAGACTTTGAAGCCTTATTCGCCGCTTATATCAAAGCGTATACGCGGGAAATAGCTCACATAACAACCAAGTAAACTTAATCAACCAAACCTTTAAACTTTCGCAACACAATGAAAAAACTAGTAGCACTCCTTATCCTTACTTTCGCTTTTGCCTGTACAGAATCGACTGTTATTCCGCAAAGTAAACCAGCTCAGAAAGCTACAAAAAGCAGGGCCAATGCCCGCATCGCAACGGGCACGATCTGGAAATTTGAGGACTACGAAATAAACGTGGACTTCCTCAATTTGTACGGAAACCAGCCCGTGAATAAGGATGATTTCGAGGCTCAGTACAGTAGCTGTTTAACGGGCAATGTTCATTTGCACTTTGACGACTACCAGACAGCGCACCTGGTAAATGGCAACTGCCCTACGTATATATCTACGCATAGTAATACTGCATTGAGTCACTGGATATATTACGAAACATATCCGTATGGTGGTCAGCAGATTATGTATCTAGTAGAAAACGGATTATTCAGAATGACGCGGATTCTAGGGCAGAGCTTCAACTTTGAAACTCGCAGCTATATGCTGGATTACTACGAAAACGACACCCTAATGGTGTGGACGTATCAGGATGGCAATGCCATTAAAAAAGTGTACTGGCGTCGTATACAATAGGGAATTAGCCCCGTAAACGTTTACGGGGCTAAACTAAAAAGTAATAAACTAAACCTCGGTATGGCAACTAAAAAATTAGAAGTAGGTGATAGGCTTTTTTCGGAGGGTAGCTGGTCAGATTGGATAATCACTATTCAATCGGTTACGGAGACAGAGGCAATCGGCGAAGATGGAAGGGTTCGATTTCCGCGAGTGTTTACAGAGGGAAATGGCTACCTAGACATGCAATCGACACTTGATCACACATCTTGGTATTTAATCAAATAACCTCGGGATGGAAACACTCAAGCCCGGAGACAATGTAGTTACCAAGACAATAAGAAGAGTTTGGCTATGGGGCAAACTTTGGCCCGTACTAGACCGTCACATTGGCCTTGTCGTTGCCGTAGAACCGCAAGGCATTCTGTTAAATGATGGGCTGTATTATCCTGTCTCTGAATTAGAAAAAACATTCAAATAGCGTCGGCAAAATGAAAACATCTGAAATTTTCGCAGCCCTTGAAGAAGGTAAAAAAATTATCCTAGAGGGACAAAATGTGCCAATAGAGCCAAAAATATATTACGGAAAATTACAGGGAGTTACGCCATCAGGACCGGGCACTATTTTTTATAGTGAAATAGGTATAATAACAAGCATTGTTAAAAATCCAGAACGCTGGAATATAGTCCAATAACTGTCCGAAAAAATGGAAAACGAAACCTTAGAAAATATAGCCTCCGACTTGGAAGAAGCACTGGGGGAATGGATAGGCGTGGATGAAGTCTATTGCCCCGAACGACTGGTTCCAGTTAAGCGAGCTTACGACAAAGTTCAAGAACTACTCACTCAATAATCGTCCGAATAAAATGGCAGAAATTAAGAGAGAAGCTAAGATGTTTATGG
Organism: Tellurirhabdus bombi; assembly: GCF_021484805.1. Classification (NCBI taxonomy): domain Bacteria; kingdom Pseudomonadati; phylum Bacteroidota; class Cytophagia; order Cytophagales; family Spirosomataceae; genus Larkinella; species Larkinella bombi. The sequence continues at coordinate 348,214 of NZ_CP090557.1, forward strand.
TGACCTACGTGTGTGACAAATGCGGAGAAGGAGAAATGGTTCTACAAAGGAATAAACCAGTCCTAATGAGTAATCCACCTCAATACTCGCATGAATGTGACAAATGCGGTGATGTGCAACGACTCAACAAAGCATACCCATATCCTGATATTCACTAGTCCAATAACCTCCGCTATGGAAACAAAATTTAAAGTAGGTGAGAAAGTTCAACACATTGATGGCGAATATGGCACCATACAGGCCATAAGAAGCCAAGATCGAAGTGGGGAGCAAAACTATCTGGTTTCAGGGCTAAGAGATGAAAATAAGCGACCGTACGGGTATCCTATAGTCGCAGGGGAGTCTCGCCTTAGAAAGACCGTCAACCAAGACAAACAACTCAAAAATCAAGTCCAATAATGTCCCAATAATTGACACCAAGCCCTACCCACCAGTAGGGCTTTTTTTATTGCTAAAAAATAAATTCTTATTTTCGCTTGCGTAAATAAAATACAATCACTTACTTTGTAGAGAAGAAAGGATAAACTAAAGCCGCAACGTCGCGGCGACCCCCGACTGAGGGTAATCAGCACAGGGTGGAACTCCCGTACCCGGATGGTAACTCGTCCTTTCTTCCTGACCCGCGCCAACGCAGAGCGCCAGTACCATCTCGGATTTTTTATCTGGGCAAGCGAGTACGCTGCTCGGGTCGCAAAAGGCTTCTCGGCAAAGGAGGCCATGCGCTCCGCTGGCGAAATAGCTTTCGCGGTGTGCAGCACTGATTGGGAGCAGGATGCGCTGTACGACCTGATCATGGTATGCTTCCCCGACCACGAGTCGCCAGTCGAGTTTCTGGTGGGCGGACAGAAGGTTCGTGGAACGATTCGTTGGCGGCTTGAAGACGCTTATCCAGAAGTCGTTTAACCTGGGGGCAAAAGCCCTCTTTTTTTGTTATGGAAGAGAAAAAAAAGAGAAAGCCGGGCGGCGGACGAAAACCAAAAGACGCATCTGGCAAAAAAGAACAGGCTAGCTGGTGGCTAGCGCCAGACGTGGTAAACCAGATCAGACTACAGCCCAACCAGGCTGAATATATCGAATCGTTGGTAAGAAAGGATATGGATTCGACGTCCGAATAATTGACACCAAGCCCTACCCACCAGTAGGGCTTTTACCGTTAAATCAATACAAGAATTAATCTTGATAAAAATATTGTTTTTATCAAAAAGGGGCTTATCTTTGTAATGTCGATCAGGGAGATCGGCGCAACTCAAAACACAAAAAAAATGCAAACTGCAATCGCTTCTTTCGTCTCTTTAAACCTGCCAGAAGTTAAATCTTACGTTCATAAAGCTGACGGCGGCATGATGACTCAAAACCGTACTGTACGGTTGGATTGGGAACATAAGTTCGATATGTACCAATCAGATTGGCTTAATGATCTACTGGCTAAATATGGTGAAATTATCCAGAACCGTCTTAAACTGACCGATGATGAGATTAGTAAATTCGAAATCCTTGGCCCTGTACTACGTAGCGAATTAGAATACGTTTTTTCTGGTGCTGGCGAAACAGCCTTAAGTTTGGTACTTGAAAGAATGTTTGAGTACGCAAGTATCCAAGTAGCGAAAGGCAATCCCGATCCAGAAAAAGCTTACACCGCCTAACAACAACAAGCCCCCTGACCTACTTGCACTAGGACCAGGGGGCTTTCAAAACACGCCCAAAGATATGGAAAAAGAGAAAACCCACGGCGGGAAACGCCAGGGCGCTGGCAGGAAAGAAGGGAAAACAAAAATCTCCATACCTGTTACCCTCGATACGGATCTGATAGAGTACATTGATACATTAGGCAAAAAACGCTCAGCTGTGATTAACAAAATCATTCGCACGCATAAGGATCGTATTGAGCAGATGATCCGGGAAGCGGATGAAGCTAATGAACGCTTTGAGTCCGTGCTAGGACTATAAAAGACATCTTTTTCATCCGTTTATTTGACCGTCGCCTGAAGCGTACTCAGGTCAATTTCCGCCTCCTGAGCGAAATCCGCTAGAGCCTCTTTTGCGTCAACAAATCCAATCAGGCCAGACCGGTCATTATAGCCCTCAATGGATTTATATTTCGTGTAATGGAGTGAATAGACTGGGTTGATGATGTAAAAAGCACCGGACTTGCCAACGAACTGGGCCTTTTCTTTGGGAATTTTAACGATGGGTTGTGACATGGGGCGAAGATAAAGCAAATTCACTCGACATACGTGTCGAGTGAATTTTTTCATTGGATCACCGTGACCCCAAACGCCCTGGTGCCCCCGGCCAGTGCCAGACCCGCCTTCAGATACAACCTGACGTATCCATCCTGCTCAACCTTCCCGTAGAAATAGGCCAGCGATCCTAATAGCGAACTGGGCAGCTCAATTGACACCATGCTTGGCTTTGATGCCACGATCCCAGGCACCGCAATATCATACGATGCCGTACCGCCGAGTGCCAGTAGCCCCATGGCCACATTGCCGGTGCCATTATACAGGGTTAAGCTACTGGCCAGCCTGGTACGCTCCTGAGCCGTGAGTAGTCCCGCGTGGGTATGATCGCCCGCTGCGGCGGTGGTTGCCGTGGTGCCGATCTGAAGTAGTACGGGTTTGCCCGTTAAGTCTCCGTACGCCCCGGAAGTAGCGACTATGGCCAGATTGGGCAATGCAGCAATGGTTGGCTTGCCGATCAGATCGCCGTAGAAACCCGAAAACGCCACGGGGGCAAAGCTGGGCTTTCCCGTCAAATCTCCGTAGTTACCCGTGAGGGCCACGGAAGCCAAAGCCGGTATGACGGGGATAGTGGGCTTATCACTCAGATCATTATACGAACCCGACCGGGCAACCTGAGCAAGCCCAGACAGACTAGCCGTGTGTTGATTCACCAGGCCAATAAGGCTGTTTATTCCTGCCGTATTGCTGGATACTGTCGCACTCAGGCTATTAATCTGACTCGTATGACTAGATAATATCCCCCCTTGAATGGCTAGTATCGCCTGTTGATTGTTGGTCTGAAGCGTAACGGCTCTAACAGAGTCCGAAGCCTGCTTGGAATACAGGGCTTTGCCGGACTGGGCTTTTATGTGCTGCTCCAGCGTCTGGGCACTACCGGCCAGACTAAGCAGGGATAGCGAAAGGATGAGTAGCTTTTTCATGCGGTCTGTTTGAAGAAGAGTGCGATTTCTAAGGGAGTGCCGGGTTTGTAGCGGTACAGGTCGCCCGTGATCTGGTTAAAAATCAGCTTCGGCGTGGAACCGCTGGCTGCTGAATCGCGCTCAGTGTCACTATCGACCGGCACCACGACGCCGGCATCGCCGCTACCCATCTTTTCCATCTGGGTTCCAATCATGCTGAATAGCTGCTCAATGGCTGCTTTGAGGTTTTCCCGATCCGTATCGTTTTTCAGGTTTGGGGCAATGATATTGACCGGCACCCCATTGATGGACTCAATGGTATTGTACATAATGCCCACGGAGTTGCTGCGGGGAGCGCTCATGTTTACGCCCAGGTAAAAACCATCGTCGGTGAAAGAGATATTGAGCCGGGTATTGAAGGCGTAGAACCTTTTCCCGTTCCGAAGAACACACACGCCATCGGCGGCGCGGTAAAAAGCGAATGTGGTCATAGCTGCTAAGTAGATAAGTACATTGCAGCCGGGAGGAATTATTGATTCAAATTTAATCAAACTTTATTGATTATAATTGTATAAATTTTGAATGACAGAATTATGGCCGCGCCGACGGGAAATAAGTTTGCTGTAGGAAATAGTGGGGGGAGGCCTCCGATATATGCTGATGCGACAGTTTTGACTGAAAAGATTATAGAGTTTTTTGAGTGGTGCAAGGGGGAGTCCCACACTGAAACTAGAACGAGAACCAAAATCGATAAGGAGACTAAACAGCCCATTATTGAAGACTACGATATTGTAGTTTGGGACAGGCTACCCGAGCAGCCGAATATAACAAATTTGGCTTTGTTTTTAGGCTTTGATTCAAGGCAGTCTTTTTATGATTACGGCAACATTGAAGAGTTTTCTTACACTATAAAAAGGGCGAGACTAGCGATTGAAAACTACTATGAAGATCACCTTCTTGGAGACTCGGCAACAGGTGCCATTTTTGCTTTAAAAAACTTCGGATGGAATGACAAGACTCAACTCGAACACTCTGGTAAAGATGGAGGTCCGATTGAACACAGTAGGAAAGTAAACTACGACGATTTAACCGACGAAGAATTAGAAATCATTATCGCCCGTGGTAAGCCCACTCAGTGAAATACAGATAGCCGAATCGAAACTGGCTGAACGAGCCTATGCCCGTCGTAACTTCCGAAACTTTGTTCCCGTAGTTCGGCCTGGTTACGACATGCGCTGGTTTCATCGGGTTATTGCTGATGAGTTGCAGAAGGTCTATGAGCGCAAGACGCGAAAACTGATGATCTTCGTCCCGCCCCAGCATGGCAAATCAGAACTGTCTACCCGTTCGTTTCCAGCCTGGGTGCTCGGCAAAAACCCCAATGAGAAAATAGCTATTGTTTCTTACGCCGCCGGTATCGCTTCAAAGTTTAACCGGGATATTAAACGCCGGATGGAAATCAGTGCCTATCGCAACCTGTTTCCAAAAACGAGGCTATCCGACGGGCGGGATGGATATACTAAAAATAACCTGGAATTTGAGATTGTCGGTGCTGATGGGTACGGTTACTCTGTTGGGGTTGAAGGTGCGCTGACTTCAAAAACGGTAGATATGGGTATCATTGATGATCCTGTAAAAGACCGGCAAGACGCCCAATCGCTTACAATCCGCGAAAACACTTGGGATTTCTACACCGACGTATTCGAAACCCGCCTGCATAACGAATCCGTTCAGGTGCTGATTCAGACGCGTTGGCACGATGATGATTTATCGGGGCGCTTGCTCGTTCGCGATGGCATCTATAGCGAATATAATCCGACCGGTTGGCGGGTTGTCTCCTTCCCTGCCCTAAGAACCGAAGATCAGAACGACTTTGATCCCCGCCCCGTCGGTGTTGCCCTTTGGCCCGAACGTCATTCACAGGAGAAGATCGAAAAGATCAAAAAAGATAGCCCAGTCACCTTTAACGCGCTTTACCAGCAAGACCCTAAACCGTCACTTGACGCTTTGGTTTATCCGAACTGGCTGCAATGCGAAGCTTTCCCCAAATACTGCAACCGTGTTGTGTACGGCCTTGACTTTGGATTCACTAATGATCCGACCGCTTTGGTTCGCGTTGGTGTTGATCGCAAAGCCTGTTATTTGGAAGAACTAATTTACCAAACCGGCCTGACTACCTCAAAGTTGGCCGAACTAATGAAGGCTATCGGTATCAAGCCTTATGATCTCATCATTGCTGACAGCGAAGAGCCCAAAACCATCGCTGAACTTCAGCAACTCGGATTCACGGTATTGCCTGCCATTAAGGGGCCAGGTTCACTTAATGCGGGCATCAACAAAATGAACGAGTATCAGGTCTGGTATACCGCCGCAAGCTCTCACATTGCTAAAGAATCAAAGCGATACCAGTGGGTAATGGTCGGAAATAAGCCCACTAATATCCCCGTCGAAGGTCACGATCACGCTCTGGACGCCGCCCGTTACGCAGTTTACACTTTATTCAAACAAGATTCCTTCGGAGAAATTGAGGTTTACTAATTTTTATCAATTCAAATAATTTTGACTGTTATTTGAATCAACTTTGAATTAGTGTATTATTGCAATGCAGTTCTGGAGGAAACCCCAACCCCACGCTTGAACTACCGCCCGTTCAGCTGGAGCGGGGCATCTAAGACTGCACTGCATTACTTCCCCAGAGCGGCGTTCACCAAAAACGCTTTCGTTTTCTCATGTCAGAACGTCTTTACGCCATATCGGACCAGATTGCCGGTATGCCTGCTCCGCCCGATGATCCCGGCTACGACGTAGTTCCGGGTAATGTCATTAAGATGGCGATAGTTCTTCTGTCTATTAACCCGTTCACGGGTGCTACCATCATTACCTCGAACGGTTGGCAGACCGCCTTGACCGCCGATCCGCTGGGTGTCTACATCACCAAATACATCGACAATTTCACTATTCCAGCCAGCGAAGTAATCGCTGAAGGGGGTGGCGATTCCACGACCTGGAACGGCGTTCGCCGGGTTCGGGCCTTGAACTCCGTGACGGGCACCGGCATGATTTCCGGCATCTCGCATCTGGAATACAAGGCCATGAAGAAATTCATTTCGTTGTCGGGGAATTTCCAGCAAGGAACGCGACTGGGTCTGATCTTCTTCCACGAAGGCACGGCCATTACGGCACTGTCTACGGGAAAAGCGATTCCAGCCTACAACATCGTGGTTACTGATCCGCCGCTGGGTGGCAAACTGGGGGCTTCGTTTGATGTCAATATCAGCTTTGACCTGCCGGGTGGATGGGCCAGCGACATTGGCCTTTTCGAGGCCGCAGCGGGATTTGCCCCGTCGAACCTGGAAAATGCCCCCGCCTAAAAAAACGGTATTGATCCGGCTTTCGAACGGGAAGCCGGTAAAGTTTCCACCCAAACAGGCCATTAAGCTTTTGAAACTTCAAGAACGCACTGGCTTTGTCGATTACAAGTTACCCGACACCACCACCAATGAGCCTGACAGCCCAGCAGATAATCCAGCGAATAAAACAGCCCGTCAACGCGGACGCTCTTCAAAAGGGAGCTGAAGACAACGATAGGCAGCGTTTTCATTCCAAGCTGGCAGGCAATAAAGGCGAGGCGGGGCCTTACTACGCCAAGTTTATCAAGTACATCGGCGGGGTGTTGGATGAGTTGGACCGGCCCGAGAACGAGAATTTCAAGACCCAGCGTTTTGAATCCCTGATGACCTGGCCGCTCACGTCGTCCCGCATGGTGTCGGATTCCGCCGATGGGTATTCCAAATGCTTTACAGCGGAAGACCGGCTCATTGAAACCGACTTCACCGATGAAGCCCTGAGCGAAGACTGGCAGGGGTTTCTGGCCCAGATACGCTTTGAAGACACGCTGCGCAAGCGAATATTCACCCAGGCGTTGCAGGCGGCCAACGCGGTTTGGGTGGTGGATTTACCCCAGGTACAAAAATCAGATTACCCCGAACCAGCGATTCTGATTCGGGAATTTGGCGCTATCAAGGACATTGAAGCCGATAAGTTCGGCGGCGTGGCCTGCGTCATCTACTCGATTTCATCACTGGTTGATGCCGATGGTAAAGAGACCACCAAGCGGTGGGTTGGGGTTGATGACCAGTCTTACCGGTTGATTCACCAGCCCATAAACTCGGAAGCCTACACGGTGCATCTGGACATCCTGCACAACCTGGGCCGGTGTCCGGCGGGTTTTGTGTGGCACGAAGTCTTAGACCCCAACAGTCCTTTGCGGCGCGAGTCGCCGATTCACGGGCTTATGGGTTCCTTCGATGAGTTCATTGCTACGCGGGGATTCCGGGAACACAGCGATACCTACGCCGCCTGGAAGATCATTCGCCAGTACAAAACCAAGTGCGATTACGTCAGCAACCAGGGCGAACGCTGCGAGGAAGGCGTTGTTCGGATAATCCATTACTACTCCGACGGGATAACGGCCAAGGGGTCAACTAGCCGGGCTTGTCCGTCCTGCTCCAAGAGAAAGCCCATTGGTCCCGGTACGACGTTCAAGGTGCCGATGCCCACCAGCAAAGACCAGCCCGACCTGAAAGACCCGATTGGGTTTGTGGAAGGGTCTCGGGAAATACTGGACTACGTAGCCGAAAAGATCAAGACGCAGGAAGAAAGCCTGCATTTTGCGTTGACGGGCGACCGGGGCAATGTAGACCAGACCGCCCAGCCGGTCAATGCCGATCAGGTAGCGGCGCGAATCGAAAGCCGGAAAGACGTGGTGAAATGGTGGGCTACCAACATGGAACGCGTCAATGCGGAGTTGTTCGACGCTTTAGCCGGGCTTCGCTACGGGGATCAGTACCTGGGTTCGACGGTCAACTACGGGGATGAGTTTCACTTGGTGAGCGTAGCCGAAGCGGAACTGGCCTACCTAGATGCCCAGAACAAGGGGATGCCCATGTACATTCTGGGTGAAAAGCGGGCCAAACTCACGAGCCTGATTGCGGGGGCTTCCGAACGGCGTCGGCTCAGGCTGGACATTCTTTCGCAGTTGGAGCCCTACCCCGATGTTGCCCTCTCGAAGGTGCAGCAGGGCACGCCGGATCACGAGTTGAAAGCCGGATTTTCCAGCTACATCGCCCGGTTTGAACGGGAGTACTTACCCATTGAGCAGGTTGCCCTGGGTAAAAGCATGGCCGCCCGCATTACGTTTATCCGTACCGAACTGCTCAAATACGTCAAAGAAACGATGGATTCCTGGCCGGTGCCGGATCCCGTAGATCAACCTTTTAATTCCAACAAAAATGGGAAAGCAGCAAGAAAACCAGCCACTGCAAACGCCGGGGCTTAACCCGACCGACGATAAGAAGACCGAAGGGCAAACCAGTCATTTGCCGACCAGTGATCCGAACCAAAAGGATTCCGAGAAGAAGGACGACAATAAGGATTCGGAATTGGAAACCCTGCGGAAGCAACTGGAAGAATCTAACAAAGAGCGCGACGAGTTAAAGTCGAAGAACGCTGATCTGGAGCAGACCAACGCCGACCAGAGCGCCCTTTTGACCAAGAAAGCCGCCGAAGAAACGTCTTCGAAACCGGAAAATAACCCGATTAATGCAGGGGTCACTACGGCGACCAATACGCCTACCCGTAAATATCCCGTGTTTTTGAAAGGCGACAAGAAAAAGCAGTTTCCGATCACAACCGAGGGCCAGTTGGATGGGGTTATTGTTCGCCAGACCCGCATGGAAAAGCTCCGGGACCGTAGCGTAGAAGTACCGGCCGATGATCTGAACGAGTTCGCGATCTATTCGAAAGAAGAGTTCGTGCGCCATTCCGAAAAGGGCGGCACGTTCGACAAACTGAAAGTCAAATACGAAGTACTGCATGAGCCGGGCCAAACCGACTCGATTGCTGACTAATGGTCTGTAACCATTCGCTAACCTCCATAACTGCAACCATTACCCATGAGTGACGTAGCCATTACCGTTGATGCCGTGAAGCAGGCCATTGCTTCAAATCCCGAGTTACAGGGACAGCTTTTTGAGACATTCGAGCCGGATTTTACGACCTATCTGACTGGAACCAAAAAGATGATTGTCGCTAGTGAAACAGACTTTGCCGCTGACCGGCAAAAGCTGATCAATGACACGACCAAAGCCATGCATGAGAAATGGGAAACTGTCTTGCAGCCCGTATTGGGCAAAAAGCCAGATGGCCCTAATGTTTTGGCCTGGGCCGATCAGACTTTCAAAACCAAGAAGCTGATAGCCTCAGATAGCGATGGCCCTGACGGTCAGGTAAAGAATCAACAGATTGACCAACTCACTCAGGAAGTCAATAAGCTTAAAACAAGCTTAGAAGAAAAAGACAAAGCTGTTTTTGGGGCCAAAGTGAACAGTTCGGTAACGTCGGCTATTGACAGCCTGAATTTCCCGGTACCTGCACACTTAGCCAAAGACGAAAAAGCCAAAGCCGCCTTTCTCAAAGACCAGAAAGCCGCTGCTAAAGCGCTGTTCGGCGGACTATACACCCCCGAAGAAATGAAAGACGGTGCTGTTGTTTTTAAAGACTCAGAAGGCAACGTGCTGGCCGACAATGGTACGCCACTGACAGCGGCCCAAATCTTCGAGAAAAACCACAGCCATATGCTGGCCCCGAAAGGTCGTCAACAGAACGGCACGGGTTCCGCAGACGATGCAAATCACTCGGAAAGCCCTGACTATAAAGGGGCGACCGAAGACGAGATCATTGATAAGCTCGCAGAAGAGAAGCTGGCAGCCGGGTCAATGGCTTGGCAGGAAGCCTACAAGAAGGCGATGGCCGCTGCGGGTATTCCGATCAAGTAATCGACCCGCACCAAAGTAAAACGTGAAGCTCCGGACTGCAATCATGGTTTCACGCTAATTAAGTTACCACTATGGCAGGCTTAGCCGCTACCGTCCTGCAAAAAGCCATTTTCAAGGCTACGCAGAACTTTATGAAATTCGAAACCCGCCGTCCTGATCTAGGATTGGTGGAAGCGTACGACAAATACAAAGACATGGTTGTCCCTACGACTGCCATGGCCGCCGCCCGCGCATCGGCATCCCGTCCGCTGGAAATCTCCGTACTGAAACGTAAACAGACGGAGATTCTGGAAGAACGCAGTCCGACGCTAACGGGGGGCAACTCAGAATCGGCCCGTGTGCCACTGAACTTTAAAACGTTCGGTTTCGAGGTGGGTTTAACCCGTGCCGTGAATGCGGATAACGACTTTTCGGCCACGGAAGATTTGGCCAACCAGATCGAACAGGGTATTCGAGACATGCTGATTGAAGTGGATGAGTGGCTGGCTGGTGTTACGGAGCTTAGCAAATATTCGGCACTACCGGCATCAAGCCTGATGAATGTCAGTGCGGGTGCTTACGAGACAACCACAAAAGACATCTTCGTGAATCTTCCTGCGGTGATGCGTAAGCTGATGCTGCGCGGCCCGTACCAGATGATGACTAACGTGGAATCGCTGGCCAACTTCACCAATATGTCTACTTACGGTGCCCAGAACGCCCGTAACCTGGAAAAATTGCTGGCTGGCTACGAGTTCACCTACTCGCACAACCTGACGCCGGGGGCGGGCAACAAAGAGGTGTATTTCGCTACGCCGGTCGGCTCACTGGCAATTGTGCCTTGGGTTGAATGGGATGCTCGCAACCCGCCTGAAGCGTCGAATCAGCTGGGCTATGGCACAATGGAAATGGAGTTTGCCTCGCTCTCGGGCTACAACTTCAATTTACCAATGGGCTACATGATGCTAGGTGGTCCGCAGGACAAATCGGCTATTCGTAGCGGGTTAGAGCGGGCCTACACGCAGGCATGGGGTTTCTTCGTGGACTTGGCTGCTATCCACTCCTTTAGCTCGGAGGCTGGAAAATCGCCAATCGTGAAGTACAACGCCAGCGACATCTAAGCCTTACGGCACTAAGTAATCAAGTGCGGGCGGCGGGTCCAACGACTCACGCCCGCCTACTTAAATCAACTGTTGTTACCAGATTTATCAACATGAAAAAGCTACTGTTTTTACTATTCGCGTTCGCTCTGGCCATTGTTGCGGCATCCACCGAATCCAAGGCTCAAAGCCAGACACTGCCAACAGCGAATAAGGTGATCTATACGACGAATGCAGTCGAATTGCAGGATTCCACCAACAAGATTGCGATTGTCTTCCGCAAAGGCACCGTGCGCGTCCATACGCGGGGGTTTGGCGGCGGGCAGGCCACGTTTGTCGAGCAGGGTTCAGGGGCGGTGCTGTTCAAAGCGCCGGTGCGCAACTTCCGAATCGTGGGGGTTTCCAACGCCGCAACGAATGCATCGGACAGTTTAAAGATACTTAGCTTGAAGGCGACGCCTTTCTAGCTGGGGTTGAGATTGATAGGGTTTAGGATAGGTGCCCGGTTGCTGATTTTCGGTAGCCGGGATTTTACATACAGGCGGGTAGTTCAGTGGTAGAATGTCGGTCTCCAAAACCGTTGATGCAGGTTCGATTCCTGCCCCGTTTGCCAAATTTTCACTCCAATCAAACCTCCAATTTTATGTCAAGCCTTGGCGAATCACGCGTACGGACATCGTTCAACCCATCCCAGAATGATACTGTTTCAACTATCAAACAGGACTCAGCAGCCCTAATTAACAAGATCAATGAGTTGCCAGTGCCAGAAAAATGCACTCAGAATCCTGGTGAATTTCTGCGTTTAAAGTCTCTGGCTTTAACTGCCATTGAGGAAGCAGCAATGTGGGCCGTAAAAGCGGCTACAATCTAAGAATTAAGCCCGGTCAGCCGGGCTTAATTAACCTAAACCATCTCACTCATCAAAAACACATTAGTTATGAATGCTAAATCAAAAGCAGCGCCTAAGGCTACTGATAATTCAAAAGAAGTTGCCCAGAAGTTAATCGGATTGAAGCCTGAGAGCAACAATAAATTAACTGATGCGGTGAATGTGCTGACCGATGCTTTGAAAAAAGATCCTGACTTGTATTTCGCGTGGCAATCCAATATCGCTATGCCGTTTCAGGATGAAGCGGCTCGCCAAAACGTAGCCATTGAGCCTAAAAAGCTGCATGAGATCGCCAACAAGGCCGCAAAGAACTTTTTGGATGTACTGATTAATCAGAAGTGAGTATGAACCGCGCCGCACTCACCGCCTTACTATTGCCCTTAATCGGGTTCCGCGAAAACCCGAATCTAGCCCCGTTCCCGGAAGAATTGAAGGGAACAACAACGGGCCAGTACGTAGATGGATTGCACGAGCTGCTTTCCACGCCCCGGCTGCTCAACACCGCCAAACCGTTTTCAAACCAGATCGAAGCCACGGACTGGTTGGCCCAAAAGCGCAATGATGCCATTTCTGCGGTACTTACGGCGGTGGAAGGTCGGTTTGCGTCTGAGGGTTGGCAGTCGATCCGGGTCGGAGCTAAACCCCTGCTTACTGAGATAGCCAACCCGTCTCCGATTGGTCGGTCGTCCATGCGGCGATTGGGGCTACTTCTGGAGCTAAGCCAGCAGGACGTTTCGGCAACGATCAAACGGATTCGTCTAACAACATCATTGCCGGCTACCCTAACGGTCTACCTGGTGGAAGAAGGTTCGTCGGAAGCCATAGCCACGATGGAACTTACATCGGGCGTCTGGACAAACGTTAACTGGCCCTCTTTATCCCCAGATACGGCGTATTCGCTGGTGTATTTGGAAGACGATCTGGGGACAGCGGGCATTCTGAACACGTTGGGCGGTTGGCCCAAAGCGGGTGCCGGGTGTGGCAATTGCACGACCGGCCTATGCAACTACGTCAAGGTGTCGGGCCTTGTTATCAATGCGTTTGGATTGGCCGAAAAGCGATTGGATGCCAACTTCGGGCTGAATGTGGTCATGGAAGTGCGGGGCGATGCCAGTGCAAGACTGATTCAGGATCCGGCACTGCTCATGCCCGCCTACGCTGCTCAGCTCAAACACACCTTGTTGAACGCGATCGCTTTTTCGGAGCGTCATTCTGGACAAGCCGACGAAGCGATGACAGGGGCCATTTTCTCGCTGTATGACAAAGACAACAAGCATACGGTAGTGGCTGAAGTGCAGGCAGCCATTGATAAAATGGTACTGGGGCTATCCAAGCAGGTGAACCCGCAGCTATCGGAGAGCTACGTCGAACAGATTGAAGTCGGACATATCTAACTAAAGAAATGGGAACTGGATTTGGGAATGATTGGGGCAAAGGTTGCGGCTGGCTTTTATTGATTATTGGGCTTCTGTTGATGGGTGTTGGTATCGGCATCTGGGAAGTTTTTAAGTGGCTATATGTGCATGTCGATATAAATGTCAAGTAGATGAAAAAAGTCGCCTTAGCCAAGGTGTTTGCCCGCCCGCTGGAACAACTCAACCCTGAGCGGGCACTGGCTGAAGCGATGCGTCAGCACAGGCAGGACATCATTGATGTGCAGCAGGATCAGATGTATTCTGGTGTCGAATCAACGGGTAGCCCCATTGAGCCGTTTTATTCCCACTTTACCAAGCAAATCAAGGAAGAGAAAGGGCAACCGACTGACCGGGTAACGCTGAAAGACACGAGTAGCTTTTACAACAAGATGCGGACCAAGACGACCCAGAAGCAAACGGAGGTCACGTCATCTGATTCAAAAACGGGCGAACTGGTCGAGAAATACAGCGAAAACATTTTCGGACTTACGCCTGCCAACACCAACACCGTGGGTCAATGGGTTAAGCCCACCTTTCAGAAAATCATCAAGAATCAGCTCAAATGAACGAACCGGCGCACTTAGACGAAGCGATTAACCGCGTGATCTGCCAGTTGAACAGATTGCCCTGGAAAGGCAAGATACTGGGGCGGGTCTGGGAAGCTGAGCGGTCCATCGTGGGCAAAGACCGCCCGACGTTGATTCCCCGCGCTCATTTGCAGGGATCGGAGTACGAAGATGCCCGGCCCAGTGATAAGTTCGATAGTTTACTCGCTTTTTATCCCATTCCGTCCGAAGGGGAAAAAGCGGATTTCTACCGGCTGAACCACTCCAAACGCCACGCCATACGCTCGGAGCGCAAGATTCACTTGCTGGGCTGGATTAACCTGCAACAGACAGCCATGCAGTTAGAGCGCTGCAAGATTGACCTGTACAAAGCCCTGAAAGAAGAACCTTGTGTCATTCGGATTGAAAGCTGGCTAGATGGCCGGTTTACCGAGGTTTGGCGACCTTTTGAACTGGTTGATGCTGAACGCAAATACGACCTGTATCCTTTTGCTTGTTTCCGCGTAGAAATAACCCTGTTTTACATCGAACCCCACAAAAATGCTTAAATACTCCGTCCACGGCCTAACGTTCAATCTCTATGATTCGATCAAAGAATTACCTTCGTCTGTATACCAGAAAGCGAAACAATACGATGTCCTGGCTTCGGAACTGGCATACACTAAGGAGATGCTTGACCAGCAAAAAGCGCAGCTAGGTCTGCTCCGGGAACTGGGCAGCAAGCCCCAGGCCGCGCAACTGGAAATCAATATCCGGCTGTCCGAGGGACTGATCGAAGCGAATTTTCGCCCTGACCGGTTGGCCTGGGCAACCTACGTGAAGTGGAATCGCCGGATGTCGGAATCAGAACTGGATGAACACATCACGGAGCTACTGGGTAAGGGCTTGACGGACGAATACATCGGAGATATGATGAGCCGGGTCAATCAGAAGATTTCCGGCGAGGTCAGGCGGTATTTTAAGAGTCGAAACAAACAGGGCAAAACGCTGAACGAAGCCGAGCGGTACCGCCAATACTTACTGGCCAAGCTCACATGGTATCAGGAGCCGACGGATGAGAATAAGCAGAAGTACAAAAGCCTGCTCCGTCAAATGCTGGAAGCCCGCCCCATCCTGAGCTTTGACGGGGAAGACAGCGTGATTGTCGAACTGGAAAAAAACTACGCCAAGCTGTGCGTATCGCTCACCGAATGCGGGTGCCCGGACCCGGCCCGCCTGACGGTGTTTGAGTTATATACCTGGCTGGAAACGCAGGAAGAAAAATACGAAGCCCACAAAAAAGCCTTGACAAAAGATGCCCCTAAACGACGCTAATTTTTTGATGTGGTTTGACGAAGCCGAAGACCCTTTTGCCTGGGAGATTCCCCGTCCGTTCGTGCGGGAGCCGGAAGTACTAAGCCCTGTTGTGTGGCTGTTACCGGGGGAACGGACGCATATCTACATCAATACAGTGGATAATACCCCTATTCAATACAATGATGGCGTAGGGATTATTATCTATGACGAAAAGGGAACGCCTACGCTGCTTGAAACAGCTTTGTATCTGGCTGAATTTCCGGGCGGATCGCATCTCTACGGCTCCTTTGTAACACCGGGGGGTGCCAAGCAGGGACTTTGCCGGTTGAAGCTGGGTAACAAGTTGACCCAGTGGCTTTGGGTATGTAGTCCTGAACAGGCTCAGCAATTCACGGTGCTGGCCAAGTTTCGCAATTCGCGGCGGTTACAGAACATCCGCTACGCCTATTTGCCGGATGATTTCTACCAGCAGATCAGAATCCGCCTGGCCAACCGGGGTGAAGAACCTGCGCACGATAAAGAGGTATATACCGAGGCTAGTACGGGCAAGCGTCGCCATTATTACTCAGAACCCAATCTGGTTACCACATTCATTACGCCGGAATATTCCCGTTGGGCGCACCGGGCAATGGCATCGCTACTGGAACACGATACGCTATTGCTGAACGGTCGGAAATACAGTTATGACGGGGGTTATAAAGCCAACATGACCGAAGCGGACGAGCTGTCGACCGGGGAGTTTACGGTAAGGGATGAATCGTATAGCACGTTACACCGAGCGTAGATACTCGGGAAGTTGGGGTAACTTGATCGGGTTGTTGTGGGTTTTAGCGCATGCGCGGGCAAAGTCCCCAATGGCGTCTGTACTAATTTCTCCGATTTGTCGCTCAGCCTTTTTTAAATCATCTAAGGCTTGTAAAAAGGAAGGAGATAGGGCGAAGGTAAAACTTAATGATTCTCTTTTCATTATGGTGGGGAAACTAAAAGATTTCTATTCCTCAATAAATACAAGCTTCGTATTCAGCGAAACACTCATTATACCCATTTTGCCACCATTATTCAATACTAATAGCATTTGGGGTTGCTTGCCATGTTTGATGCGAAGTTGTTCGATTTTGCAAATTTGTTCAGAGCTATAATCACCCGATACAAAATTATTTGTATAAATATCCGAATTGGGGTCAATATCCTGCTTGAAGCACCGTATTTTTTTACCTATTAATAAGTCAGAAAGTAAATACTCAATTGATTTTGTATCCAATTTGATCATGTTATGGTTGATGTTTACTTTTTGGGCCTAATTTAAGGTCAGCTCGCCAGTTCTTTAAGATAGTAGTAGATAAACTTACCATCTACACTAATTACCCTTTCGTCTATAATAAAATAAGAGTTACATTCTGTACTAATTAGAACATCTTTATATACGGGTAAAGCTCGAAAAGATGCATAGAACACCTCTATGCATTCAAATATTTCTTTGACAAATTGACAAAAACTATTAAAATCTTCCCAGTCTTTTGATTTAAGAAAATCATCGCCAAGTCCTCTAATATAAACCTTCCAACCATTTACCATGGTGTAGGAGTTGTGAATTGTATAATAAGCTCGAACTTCAAAATCACAATCCTGTTCTCCTTTTAAAATAGAAATATTCTTAGCGACCATCTCGTGTGCTTTTCTCCCGAACCGCGCTTTCCACATACGCGGTCTTGTCGGATTGTTTATCAAGAATTTCAATGACATCGGTGGCAAGCTTAGCGTTAAATCGCTTGCCCTCTTTAGCTCTTCTGCCTGAATTTGAAGGTCTTTTTTTTGGCGTACCGTCCGCGTTTATCCCTTTTGGCATTACAGGGGATTTAGTTTAAAGGTGGATGTTATATCCATTACAAACATATTGTTGAGTATATCAGTATAATACTGATTCTCTTTAAAATAATTAATAATGCTCGTGAAGGGGTCTTTATCATCCATAATTTCACGTCCATTGGCCTGCCGAGACCATTTACGGACTTGTTCTGCACTAGCCCCCGTTCTCAGGTTATTACCCATAGTGAGTCGCAATAAGAATAACTTCCCCCAAAACGCTGAAATATCTTCCACTTGTCTTGTATCGCGAATGGTGTATAACTCAGCGATTTCATACAGACGCTCGGGCTCTTTCGGCTTTGGTTGTTCCCATTTTTTAGTAGATGGAAAGGCGCCTATTATCTCCCATCCGGCCTGGAACATTATTGATTTTCCGGCGCAATCTCTGTCAATCTCTTTAAAGACTGCGATTTTATGAGAGTCAATTAACTTGCGCCACAATTCTGCTTGCTTAAACATTTCATCGGCCCTTTTTTCTAATTCTAAGCATTCTTTAGCGCTTATTACTGAGGTTTGCATATTCTTTTTGGGTTTTTATAAAAATACAACTTCTCTCATTTATACACAAGTTTGAATTATGAATTTTCTGCTTGTAAATAGATTTTGCTCGTTTGTCTGAAAATGCGTAGAATTGAGAAATCAAATCCCTGTCATGGCTATATTTTTCTCTTGGATTGTCTTTGCTTTTGTTGCGGCTGCAATTGGTTCTAGCCGAAAAATTGGCGGCATCGCCACGTTCTTTATCTCAATTTTTTTTAGCCCCATTGTAGGCATTATAGTTGCCCTGGCCTCAAAGCGCAAAGATCAGGAGAAATTCGAGCAGGAATTGCTGAAAACCCAACGGCGAAACGAGTACGGGAGTGAGTATCTGGGAAAATCAAATGAGCTTTACCGACTCAAAGATTTGCTGGATAAAGGCGTGATTACCGAAGACGAATTTCAGGATCAAAAAAGAAAGCTTTTGGGTGAATAATGAATAATCCGTAAATTAAGGCATGCTTTACCTGTGGTTAATTGGGATGGTTGTATATGGTGTTTACTGTTACCGAAAAGCGAACCCATCCAATGAAGAGATCGAGCGTGGCAACCGGGCGCTGTTAAATCGGTGTGATCATCTGATCAATAACGCCCGCAGTGTCCAGCAGCAGCGCGAAGAAGCGCAATTGGACAGCTACCGCGCCGAATTAAAAGCGATCAGCGACGGGATTGTCTACAAAGACCTTGACCACCTGAATCATTTGCTTAAAACGGGGCAGATTTCAGAATCCGAATTTGAGCGTCGCGCATCGGCGTTGGTTGAGCAGCTTCCACCCTCCCGGAATACTAAATAATTACTATCTTTACCCCACCTCCTGCGAACTGCAACCACCCGAAAGCCGGTTGCCATGTCCGCTATACAACACAATGACGTTTTCGATTTCGACGGCTATTTTAAAAAGCTGCATGACCTCGAAGCCGAAACCCAAGATTTCGCCAATTCTTCCGCTGAAGCCGCTAAGCGAATAAAGTCAGCTTACCATGAGGTCAAACAGGAGTTGGCCGAAATTGAACGAAAGCTAAAAGCCTTCAATCTCGTTCCTAATGGCGCTATCCCTAAGCTGAAAGAGTTTGAGGATGAGATCGAAAAAACCGGGAAGCAGGCCCAGGCGACCCGTGACGCTATCGACTCCCTGACCGATGCCAATAAAGCCAATGAGTTATCGGTTAAAGAGCTTGATCTGGTTTTAAAACAACTCAAAAAAGACTACGATGCCCTGAAGCCGGGGCAGGCCGACTACGCCGCCAAGCAGCAGGAGATCATCAACAAAACCAAGATTGCCGGGCAGGTTATTGACGGGCAGAATGCGGCGTTGAAAGAAGCCCGCAAATCGGTTAATACGGTCACCAACTCCTACAATGAGCTTTCCCGAAAAACCGCCGAGATGCGGAAGGAGCTCAACAATATGTCGGGGGCCTATGATCTGAACACGGGCAAGATCAACAAGAACAACCGGGCGGCGGTCGAGATGCAGAAGCAAATCGACAAAAACGACCGGGTTTTAAAGAAAATGGACGCCTCGGTTGGTGTTCACACCCGCAACGTGGGCCATTATCAACTGGCTCTACAAGGGCTGGTTGGCGGGGGCTTGCAGGGTATGCTGATGAGCCTGGGGCTGGTGGGTGCCGCCGCCGCCGCCCTGATTAACCCGTTCCAGGCCGCCGTCAGGGTCATGGAGAACATGGACCGGATGGATTCGGGCCTGAAAGCCGCCCTGGGCTCGCAGGAAGCTTTCGAGCGGGGCCAGTCGTTTCTGGTAAAAACGTCGTTGTCGCTGGGGCTTAACTACGAATCACTGGCCAAGTCCTATAAAGGACTCGCCGCCGCAACCCGCAATACGAGTCTGGAAGGCAAATCCACGGAGCAAATATTTCTGGGCATCTCCAAGGCCGGGGCGGCACTCCAGCTTTCCAACGAAGAAGTTGAAGGCTCTCTGTATGCTATCTCCCAGATGGTCAGTAAAGGGACTGTTTCGATGGAAGAGCTACGGCAACAATTGGGCGAACGTCTTCCAGGGGCCATGCGGCTACTCGCCGAAGGAATGGGCATATCTCAGGGTGAACTCAACAAGCTGGTTGAATCCGGGCAGCTAATGGCCACGGAAGTCTTGCCCAAACTGGCCTCACAGCTGGATAAAACTTACGGAGCCGATGCCCAGAAGAATCTGGATACAATGGGCGGGCAGTGGAATAACCTGACCACAACGGTGCAGCTGTTTCTTAAAGCGCTGAACGAAGACAAAGCCGTGACGGGGTTTTTCGCCCGAATGATGGGTGGACTTAGCGGCGTTCTCAAAAAGTGGGGCGAACTGCGAGCCGTGGGGGGTGGATTCGGCACCATGATTGGCGCCAAGGTGGACGGTTTGTTTGGGGGTGTTGGTGCCGACTCGGAGCGCATGCGGGCCGCCGAGAATCGAACCCGTATCATGGATACCTATAGTCAGGCTACCCCACTCTACCAGCAAAAGGTCATTCAGAAGCTCAATGATGAACTAAATGCCGCCCGCAAAAAGCTAATGACCGATGTATCGGGCGCTGAGCAGGCAGGCTTGCAGGTCCGCATTGATACGACCAAAAAGCTGATTGACGAACTACGGGGGCTTACTGCGTCAAACCGTCGTCAGGAACGCCGGGAAGCCGAAGCCCACGACAAAGCGCTAGCCGTTGAAAAGGCCGACCGGGACAAAAAAGCCGCCGAAAAAGCTGGTAAGGATAAAGAGAAGCAGGATAAAAAGGACGAAGCCGCCCGGCGTAAACGCATTGCCGCTGAAAATGCAGCCCTATCCAGCCAGTTGCAGGTTGCCCGCGAAAAAACGGGGACGAACATCAACCGGGTCGGGATCGATAAGGAGTCCGGCGAACTTGATGATTCGGCGGCGCTGAAAAAAACGTATCAGGCCCGCATCGAAGGGGCGTATGCCCAGATGCGTCTGATCAAAAAGGCGGGCAAGGAAAACAGTCAGGAGTTCCGAGATGATTTCCTGAAAGCCCAGAAAGAGGTCGCCGATGCCCAGCAGGATTACCTGCGGGAAGTGAACAAGCTGGAATCGGCCAAGTGGGATAAAACCATTCAGGTAACCCGCGATGCCTTAAAACAAATTGATTCAGACAGCAAAGACAGACTGACTGAGCAGCTGGGCACGTTGGATGCCGCCTACGAAGAACAGCGGGGCAAGATCGAGGCCAATGTCAAGCTGCGTAAAATCTCGGAAGAAGAAGGCGAAAGGCAGATTTACGACCTGCGGATCAAGTATTTGCAGGACACCCAGAAAGCGGTCGAAGCGTCGGCGCTGGCCGACAAAACGGCCTCGCTGAGCCTGATTGATGGCAAGATTGCGGATTTGGAAGCCTGGCGCGATTCGGCGGGGCGCACGGCCAAGCAGGTTTCGGAAGCCAACCTGCAAATCGCCGATTTGGAACGGCTGCGGCAAAAAGAGATTGACGACGAAAAGCTGGCCCGCACCAAGGCCAATGCCGAGCAGGAGAAAAAGACCGCCAAGGATAAATCGGATTACGAGATTGCCCAGGCGCAGCGGGCGGCCCAGATGCAGGCCCAGATTCAGCAGGCCGCAATCGATACCTACCGCCAAGCCGTTGAAGGCTATTTCGAGTTTTTGAGTGGCAACCGGGAACACGATCTGGAAATGCTGGAAACCCAGAAATCCAATGAACTAGCATTGGCCGGGGATAATGAGGAAGCCAAGGCCAAGATTGAAGAAGACTTCATGAAGAAGCAGCGGGAGATCAAGCGCAAACAGGCCATTGCCGACCGCGCCGCCGCGCTCTTCAATATCTACATGAACATGGGGATGGGGATCATGTCGGTACTCAGTACCGGGGGTGGTACGCGGTACGCCGACTTTGGGGTGTCTGCCGGAATCCTCAGTGGCTTTGTGGCCGCCCAGGGGGCGCTGCAAGCGGGCCTTATTTTGTCCAAACCGTTACCGGCCTATAAGATGGGTAAAGATGCTTCTGATCCCTATACGGGCTGGGCTATTGCCGGTGAAGCGGGGGCAGAGATCCACGTACAAAATGGCAAAGCGACGCTGGTGGACAAGCCCTCATTGATTTACACCCAGGTTGGCGACACGATCTTTCCGGCCAATGAAACCGCCCAGATCATGAGCGGCTTGCAGGAGTCCCGGCAATGGCGAGAAGCGGGCGAACAGCTACAGCAGGCCCATTTACAATTCCTGGCTTCGTCGGGGCTTGATGAGCAGGCTATCGAGCGGGCATTTGACAAGTCGTTGGTTAAGGCTTTTGCGAGCCAGCCGATTCACCAGACGATCTACGACCGGGACGGTATCCATTCCAGGATTATCGAAAACGGCAACAAAACGACGCATCTCCACACAAATAAATTCACTTCCTGATGACTGATCTATTTATAGACCACAAGGGGGCCGTGCACGAGTTGCCGGGCTTCTACGAAGATTTTGAGCAGCGCTTCCAATTGGTACACCGTTCCAGGTCGGGAAGTGAAGCCGTGCTGGTTATTCAGGAGCCGGCGGGGTGGAATAAGATTTCGTTCCTGTTGGAGCGGGACCCGGAAGCGCACGGGGTAGACTCGGAAGAGTCCAGCAAAGAAACGCCCC
The DNA here is from genome assembly GCF_021484805.1 of Tellurirhabdus bombi. Taxonomy (NCBI): domain Bacteria; kingdom Pseudomonadati; phylum Bacteroidota; class Cytophagia; order Cytophagales; family Spirosomataceae; genus Larkinella; species Larkinella bombi. The sequence goes on from NZ_CP090557.1 coordinate 370,435, forward strand.
TGTCCTATGATGGGTATTCGGGGCGGGACTTTATCGAAGCGATCCGGCTCTCGGAAGGTCCGGGGGCGATTATCCTGCTTCAGCAGGGCATTGTTGTCAATGGCGTATTTCTGATCGAGTACGAAGGTCGGCTGGATTTTACCAAATACAACCGCACCCGTCGGCGCGTGAGCTGCGGCTTGATTCGTAACAGTCTAAAGCGGGATGTGCTGGCTCGTTGGGATACGAAGCTTAACCTGTTTGGCCAGTATGACCTTGACAACAAACCCATGGACGGGGCGGCGGGTAAACAGTATCAGTTGCCCCTTTCCGGTCAGGCTCTTTCGGAGCGTTTTTACAGCAACTCGAAAGCGGGCCGCAAGATAGAGCAAGCCTTTCTGGGCGACACCAACGGCCACGTCTGGATTCAGTTTGACACCTCGGAGCCGGAAGTTTCGGACATCGCTGATCTGGCCACGGGCAAAACGCTGGGTTTGTCTGAATCCGAAGGGCCGGTGCACTACAAAGAATGGCTGTTCAAGTTTCGCAGCGGCGGCAAACGGAAAGTGTCGATTAGCCTGTCTTACCGCTTCTGGGCATCGGTGAAAAAGCGCACGATTTCCGTGGGCAAAGCCCTGGTGACGGGCTGGGACTTACAAACTGTTTTGGTGCTCAAAAAAGCGAACGGCACCGAGCAGCGCTTCAATGTATTGCCCACGGCCGCCGAAGGGATTTTCGCCACACCGGCCAACAAAAAATACGGACAGGCCGACGTGTCCAAAACCGTGACGGGCACCTTTACCCAGGAACTGGACACGGCGGCGGGCGATGAGTTGTACTTGTTTGGGCTCTGGCGCATGCGGCACAACAAAAACGAGTTGCAGCAAACCCAGGTACAGGTAACAGTGTTGCAGTGCCTGATTGATATTTCGGGCATTACGTCCAACAAATCCACGTCTGCCCCGGCGATTACCCCCGAAACTGCTTTTCAGGTCGGGATTCAGATGTTGACGGGGCTTGAAGACCGGTTCCGGTCCAACTTCTACGGACTAGCAGGGGAACGTTACGCGCAGGACGGCTGCGGAAGTCTGGCCATGCTCAGCTCAGGCAAGCTTATCCGGGGAATCCCCTACGATGAACGGAGTATTGCAATTTCGATTCGCGACCTGACCAACAGCTTTAAAGCCATTCACAACATCGGCATGGAGTTTGGTTACGCTCCCGACGCTCAGGGTAACATTGTGGATGTGGTGCATGTGGAGCCTGCCGAAGCTTTTTATCGGAATGTTGAACTGCTTCGAATTGAGGATGTAGCCGATTACAGCGAAGAAATGAACCCAGATCAGCTGTTTAGTCGATTGGAGGTGGGTTACGAAAAAAGCATTACGGAGGGCCAGCGGGGCCGGGAAGAGATGCACGCCAAAATGGAAGCCAGTACGCCCTTAAAAGCCCAGGCAGCCAGTTACGAGCGTCGTTCCATGATTGTAGCCAGTGGCTTAGCCCTGGAACTTACGCGGCGGGAGCAATTCAGCGACAAACCCAAAGATTCGACGGACTACGACGAAAATATTTTCGTGATTCAGTCCAAGCGGATTGAAAGTTACAGCGGCGGGGTGCGCTTCAAGCCATTGATCTTTCAGATTGTTGAAGTCGACCAGGCGATTCCGTGGCTGGTGCCGGGAATGATTATTACGTTCCCGGAAAGTGTGCTGAACAGCGGGCAATTCACGGTGACGGCGGTTTCAGACCCGCTTAAAAGTCCCTGGACATTCAACGTTGACCGGATTATTAAGCCCGAAACGCTTCCGAATGCCCAGATTATATCGGAGAACGTGCCGATGCAGCCCGAAACGGGACTGGACTTCGCCGCTGTGGCAGGGTCGGCAACAGCTTCGGGCGCCTATAACTTACGCCATACGCCGGGTCGGATGCTGTTTCGTCACCGGAAAATATGGGGCTGTTGCCTGGATTCCCAGCCCGCAACCGCGCAGGTAATTAAAACCGTGGTGCCGGTCGGTGGCGAGCGCTTGTCTACCCGGCTTCCGTCAACAGATGCCTGCGATGAGATGGTCGGCGGTAGTTTGGTGGAAGCGGCCCCAATTGATGCCGATGTGGTGCAGGTGAGCAATCCGCACTTTGCGCCCTACACGATCCGGTTCAGTACACGACTTTCGCGCTCGGCGGTGCAAAGACTGCGCGTAGCGATGCAGGGGCGGCTGGCGATGGAAACCGACGAGCAGGGACAACCCATTGATCGAAACCGGGGTTACATCACGTTTCCCGACGAATCGGGTAACCTGGTTGAAGGCTGGATAAGCAAATTGGAGTGGGGGCCATTTCGGGAGAAAGCCGTTTTTGAAATTCAGAAAAAACCGCTAGCTTTGGATTCCTCTAGTAACTGCGCCCAATTTCTCGGTATCACGGTCGAACAGGCTGAATCCCTGCCTGATGACCTTCGCCGAAAATTGGAGCTTTGCCGGTTTATCGACGTCGATGATCCGCTGTAGCAGCAGTTACTACCATGCTCCCCAATCCCCTTAAGGTACAACTTACTGATGTCATAAGGACAGTCAAAGAGGCGGTTAACCACAACGCCGATTTGCAGATTGTCAACATTGACGCGAATAAACTGCTCAATTCCGGCACACTCTCCTTTGTTACCGAAGGAGGTGATCTGCTCGAAGTCGATCTGAAGCCCTTTTTTGTTACCCGCAATGAGGCCGCCGATTTACTGGGAGATTCAGGTACGCCAGCAAGTGAAGATAATCCAGGCCTACTCAGAATTGTTGATCTTCCAACCGCTATCGAGGGACTTGATGATACCAAGGCACTCACGGCGGCCAAAGGAAAAGCGCTGTTAGAGGTGTTGTTAGACCTGCTCCTAGAGGCGGCACTACAGGGTAAAACTAATCTAAATGCTACACTTCAGGGTGGCCGAGAAAGCTCGCTCACTCCCGTTGTTGGGGGCATGCAGATCAAGGCAGCGGGGCAAAAACGCTTCGATGTCATTGACGAAAACGGCGTTTACCTGGCTTCTTTTATTTACACGGTCGGCCCCGATGGGGGTTGGGCGATGGTCAACGAAAGAACGGGGGTTGTGGTCCGGCTGGAAAATGACGGACAACTGCACATGAACCGGGAGCTATCCCTGACCAACCAGCCGCAGGTGCCTGAGATCGCCATGGGAATGGGGGTTGAGTTTGTTGGGGGTCGGGCCAGGACGCGCCTGATACCCCTTGATAAGTTGGCCGATCAGATGTATAATCAGATCAAGCAGCGGCTTATCAACGAAAACCTAATCGAAGGGACACCCGGCGCGATCAATCCTTCACCCGTAATTAATACGGGCGTTGTTTTGCAGCCGATCATATTCGTCATCGGCAATAACCCCTACGTTCATAAAATCCCTAAGGGTTGCATCATTGACACCGACGCGTTGGTGTTCGCGGTTACGCAGCTACCCGGCGGCATTAATGTTCAGTCCGAAGACGAGCAATACATTAACATCAACGTTGCGCCTACGTCGCCCTATAGCGGCAACGGGCTGGTAAAGGCCACGGACACCATCGGGCAAACCAACCAGGTGCAATTCGAGATTCGGGTCACGGCTCCGGGCGGGCCGGTGAACGACTTAACGATTCGCGAAATCGTACGGGTTACCGGGCCAAACATTCCAGCCCATATCTACCGCTACCTCGTTCATCTGGACTCAAATACGCCGGACATCCGACCTTTTACGCTAAATGTCTATCAGGGCGACGGGATTAACGGCCAGCGTATCGCCCAGAAGAAAGGGCAGGAATACCGGGAATCTCCGCTGGAAATTGACGTACCAGACACAGCGGCGGTGATTACGTTCGAAGTAATATCGGAAACCAACAGCATTTACCGAGCAACGACACTGGGCAACCAAGTGGTTGGCGGCGGCGGCCCAACGGGCGGCGGCACCCCAGAACCGGAACCCCAACCTTACTTTAAAAGCGTAGCGCGGTCGGATGCTTTCCAGAATGGGGAGTTGGTCAAGATACGCATCATTACTTCGTTGCAACAGGGGGTTGATTATAGCCTGGATAACGGCCCGTGGCAGGCGGTGCCTTATTTCCCTAATCTACAGTACTACGTTATTGAGCCTTATTTCTCGGCCTCCAACAGCCCGCGCAGCCTGAAGCTTAAGAACTCCACCACGGGCGAAGAGCTACCGCTTACCCTGCCCGCTGGAACACCGACGCCGGACGGGCAATGGCACAATTTCTATCCAAACTCAGGGGGCGGGTCAACCGGGAATTACGTCGGCTCTTTCGAGGTGTCTTCCAGCTCTAACCACGACAATAGCTTTGTGAACATCCAAAAAGCTAACTGGAATCCCGAAACGCTGATCTACACCCTGCAAGACATCGCCCCAACACCGCCGCTTGGACCGGGCCTGGTGTACCGCTATTTCCCGGAAGGCCAAGCCGTGGTCTACGCTAATGGCGATCACAACTGGGTAGACGATGTTTCCCAGCTTCAGTACATGTCCGGTACGGTGGTCATGCTGGTCAAAGCAGTGGTGAACACCAACCTACAACCGTGGCAGTGGCTCAGCACCGACTACGCCAAACAAGAAGTACAACTCCGATTCGACCTTAACGCACAACCAGCCCAATAATGAAACGTTTCGCTTCACTACTACTTACGCTCTTTGCGCTCGTTAATCTCCACGCGCAAAGTGTTATTCAGGTCAAACTGCCCGCTAGTGCGGGGTACGGCTGGACCGAAGACTGGGTCAAGAATGGCGAAAATTTTACCCTGCCATTCCCTAAAACCCTGATTAAAACCCCAACCAGTGCCGACGTACCCGCCGCGCAGTACCTTCTAAAAGGCGCGACGCACATCAAGATGAAGGGCGTTGACCCCACGATTCCCCGTGATAAACGGGCAACCATCGTATCGGCGGCGGATTTGCGCAACTACGCCCAGGTGCATCTGGGGGGTAAACCCATTGCCCAGTTTAGCCAGGCTGAATGCGCGGCGTTTGCCTCGGACTGGACACCCAACTACTACATCATCGCCTCGGAGATGCAGGAAGCCTACGGCGGCGACTTGCCCTGGAAGCTGGAGCACGGTTCTCAGCAGGAACGGTGGATGGATCAGGCGTTTCAGTCGCAACTAGACGCATTAGGCGGGCAGTATTTCGGGGCGTACGATGGCCACATCAGCACGTCTTCGGTATCAGAGGCGTTGGGAGACAACCAGGTCATGGCCCAGATCAGGAACGCGCTGCTCACCAACGAAGCCTCGCTGGCCTGGGCCAAAGCACACCCCTTGTTTGGAAACGGGCTCTTTTCCAACAACGACTATCAGGTTCGGAACGGGATCATCAAGTCGTACCACCTACTTGACCCATCTAAGTTCATGGCCTCGCAGCTGTTCAACTTTCAGATCAGCAAACAGGCACTGGCGGCAACGGCATCAACGCGGCAGTTACAGGCGTTTCTTTTCCCCATTGGGCAGGAGTTTACTAACCAGGTTTTTACGCGCAAAATACCTACGTACTCGGGCTATTGGTCATCAGCGGGATCGAATCACATTCCAAGTGCCTCGTTCCAGGTAGGCTTCATTTTTCAGTGCTTTGCCCACGTTAACAGCGTGTATTCCTGGAACAGCGGGCAAAAATTCGGCTCTGATCCAACCAAGATTCCCAGCGATGGGGGTTCCTATGTTGGTGGTGGATCATCGCCCCCGGTAGGCAACTACCCGCCCGCTCCGTACAGCGCCGAGGACTACCCAATGATTGCCGCTTACTGGTACACCCAGGCGGCAAACTGGGCGGGGCAAGCCTGGCAGTGGGTGGCCCACAAACCCGTTGGCGGTAATTACATCTCCGTCGGTGCGGACTATACCTGGAACCGCTTTAAAAGCTCGGAAGGCTACGCGCAGGTAGGCTCATCGGGTAATAAACGCTGGTTGTTCTACATGAACACCAACGTGCCGCCGGGTAAAGTGGAGCGGCGGGTTATCAATTTAGGCGGCGGGTATAGCTGCGTTGGTACGTTTGCGACCGGCGTTCCCTACCTGTATCTCATCGATGTAACCGGGGCATCTACCAGCGTTACGTTTGATCTGGCGGGGAATGCGGGTTCGGTGGTCACGCCGCCTACTCCAACACCAAACACGTTCGTCCAACCCGATGTCGCGCTGACCTACTACCTAGATAATGACGACATCAATATCCACACCGCCTCGTTCACGCAGTTCAAAAATAGTGCGACCAATGATGGGGCCAATAACAACATAAAAGTCGGCGTCTGTTTAGAGGCGCAGTGGAACCGCTGGGAAACATCGCCGGGCGTGTATAGCTCGGCAAGACAGGCCCAGACTACGGCCTTGCTGAATCACGCGCAATCGAATGGTTTAAAAATGGGTTTCAGGCCCGTCTGTTTAAGGGACTACGATGCTATGTCGGGGTTCCTCACGGATTATGACTGCCAGATCGAATGGACGGGGCAGATCGGTACGCATTTGCGCCGCCGAACCGAACATTTTGAATACAGTCACCAGGCGCTGACCCAGCCCAACGGCCTGCAAAATAGCTCCAACGTAGCGGTAAAGGGCCGTTACAACTTCGTCAAGTATTTAACCAACTTCGTCAAGCCGTGGATTCAAAACGGCACGGTGACATTCGCCGTACTCGGCACGGGTGCCAACCAGGAAGCCAATTATAGCTACTCGCTCGATCACGCCCCACCCCATTACGGAGACTTTCACGAAGTGGTACGGCAGGGCTACGTCGCCCGGTTTGGTCTACCCTCTAATACGCAGCTACCCGTTGTTAATTCCAGCAATGCCTGGGAAGCCTTAACGCTTCAGGCCAACAGGAATTTTACGCAGTATCGGCATGAGATGCTGGCCCAGGCATTGGCACTCCAGGCGGTGGCTATTTACGAAGTAGCGCCGGGCTTGCCCTTGTACATTGATACGGGGCAGTCGATTGAGGGCGGTGGACTCTATGCCAGTTCGTTCAACACGTTCGACCTCATTAAGCGCGTCCGGGCTACACTGGCCGCCCGATTCCCCAATGCTACGATTCGGGTTTACTTGAAAAAGAATCCAGCTCCGGCGTATGACATGGAGTTTGATGGGGCCTTCGCGGCGGCCCACAGCCTGACAACAACCAGCGATGTGGCCTATAGCGCGACCGAACAGGACTTCTATACGGCTTCAAAGCCCGAAAATAACAACCTCGTTGACGGCACGGAAGGCGCGTACCAGATGGCCCAGAAAGCCGTCGCAGCGTGGCAGGGAGCGGGCGGTAACAACATCATCTTTTTAGCCCAGTGCCAGGATCATCTCGGCGGAAGTTCGGGGCAGGTCTGGCTACTGGCAAACAACACCGCTAGGCAGATCGCCCAAATGGGCCTCACCAATAAAAAGGGCGGCCCGGCTTTATGGAACCTAAACTTCAATGTGAACACCTACCTCAATAATCCGGGTGAATACAAGGGGAACGCAAGAAGCCAGTTTGGGGCTAATCAGAACCGAAGATTTTACATGACATCGAATTAGGCTATGGCCAATACAGCAACCACCCGGCGAAAGACCGCGCATCGCGAGTTCTACGCCATTGCGGGAGAACCCCTGCCCATGTACTGGAAAGTGACCGATAAGGATACCGGTACTAGCTTTCTGGATTACCTGAACTCGGATGGCGACCCGATCTGGTCGTTTAAGACCGAGATTATGTCCGAGAACAGCGACACCAGTGCCCAGCTCACCGTGGTGATGTCGGCTTCTACCACGGCTCAGTTTGGCCGGGTGATAGCCGGTGAGCTAACCCCGCTTTGGTCAAGAGCTCGGGCGGGACAAACCCTAAAAGGTAAGTTCGTGATGACGCACATCGCATCGGGAAAGCCGTTTTATCTGTCATCCATCCAGTTCAATTTCCGGTCGGGCGCCGATCCGCTAAGTCCGCGACAGTACGCCGAAGGGGGCGATGCGGAAGTGGTAACCCTAGAGGTTGATGACGAATACGACCTGGTAGAACTGGTGACGCAGGCGGTTGTGCTGGTGGAGATACCCAGCTTCACGGCAGCAGTGAACGGGGCAAGCGGCCTGGTTGATATAACGGCAACCCCGGGCGCAATTCATTTTAACTTCAATATTCCATCGGGTAACGGGGGGACAGTAAGAAAGCTTGATCTGGTTGATGCCAAAAACGGCGATACGGTTCCCCATAACCTTAACACCAAGCTGATTGAGTTCATGCAGGTTCGGGATAGTTCAGGCAACGTGCTCAGGGAGGGTTTTGGCGTGCAGCCTACAACCCTGAACGAGCTAAAGCTTATTGCCCCTGAAGCCGATCTGCTCGGCAACGATTACCGAATCACCGGGCCACTGTATATAAAATATTCACCCGAACCAGCCTAACACAACTACATAACTATGAAACGTTCCTTATCGCTTGTACTCTTACTAAGTGCATTTCTTGCCCAGGCGCAAGTTCCTTTTGTTCCTATTGCGGACTCGGTAAACACCAAACCGCAGGGATCAACGGGCTATAGCCTCTTTTTTCAGCGCGGAACTACGCGCCTTATCGCCAAGCCCAAGACGGGGGTGCAGATTGAAATACCGAGCCTGAAACTAGTGACCGACTCGCTGGCCAAAAAGGTTAATGCGGTGCCGGGTGGTCGGCTCATGACAACCTCCGAAGCCACGACACTAACGGCCCTGGTGGGCAATGGTGCAGCGGCGCTTAATTACGTGGAGCCCCAAAAGTCCCTACCCACGACGGTTGAAACAGAACTGCGAAAGCTAACCGAAAAAGGGCTAAATGTCGGACACCTGGGGCAGCTAATGTCCAAGATGAAAGTGCAACCCGTGCGCATTGCACTGACGGGAACCAGCATCAGCAGCTTTGAGACGGCAGGTGTACAGACCATTGCCGCCTGGTTACAAACCAAGTTTGGTCGGGCCGGAACGGTGCTGAACCTGGGCGGTTACGGCGGAACCTACCTGCCAAGTAACGGCTACGTAAAACAGCGATACGGCGGCAGTAGCTTCGTTAGAATGGTTATGCAGCCAGGCAATAACCCGCTTACACTGAGCGGGTACGGGGATAAAATCATATTGGTGTATAGTAAAGAAAGCGACGGTAGTGAGTTTGGTGTAAGTGTGGACGGCGGGGCTATTCAAAACCTGAGTAGTGCCGGATCACAGTCCTATAATAACGAGGCGGTTTTTGACTTTTCTTCTACGACGAAAGAGGGCTACCACACGATTACGATCACGGCACCGAGTGTTACGAACGGACGAGCCTACCTAGAGCGGATCGAGTTTATAAGCAATACCCCTGGGGTAATTATTGAGAATGCAACACTCGGCGGCTCGGCCTTGCGGGAGTTTATGTCGCCTTCCACCACCGTAGATGCAGGTAACCTGCCGCTCATTCCAGTGGTGGGAAATACGGGGACGGATAGCTTTTTCGGGCGCACGGGGGCTACCAAGCCGGACGCGATCATCATGGAGCATTTCACCAATGACGGTGATGTGGCCCTGTTTCAGAGTGTTCTCGACCGGGCCATGCAGAAAACAAAGGAAGGCGCTACGCCCATTGTTCTGATTTCCGAAATGCCCGCAATGTCATTTCTGGACGCATCAGGCGTGTTGAATACCCAGAAAAAGACCATGCTGAATAGCTTGCGCCAGGCCGCACTCAATCCGCATGTCTCGTTTATCGACTGGGCGGCGATGGTTGACCACTCCAACCGGACGCTCTACGAGCAAACCTATTTTCCCGGCACCGACAAAACGCACCCGAACGCCAATGGTGAACGACTGCTACTGAATGCCTTGGTGCGACTGTTTGGGGTGGAGCATCCCGGCGTCAACAGTGTCAACCGAATCGCTTTAGAGCGTTATGCTAATGCGCGGTCTGGTGGTTCGGTTGCTATCAGTAACAAACAGATAGGGTCGCTTCTGCGTGGCCTGGATAAGGCGGGAAGAATAGAAGATCGGGTTGTCGTGGGTCAGGCGGTCGATCTACTTTCAAACAAGCTTTTACCCGTTGCGCTTTCGCTCAGCGTTCGGAATCAGATCACGGGTGGAAATACCAACGAAACAATCCGCGCGTCAAGCTCAAAAAGCGCGTTTGGTCCCTACATCACCAACCTGAATAGTCAGCTATATATAACAAAAAAGCTGGCGGGGAAAACAACGGAAACGACCGCCACGGTAACCATCTTATTCCGCCGCACGGGGGGTAGTTCGTCTGTAACAATGTCCAGCGGTGGCGATAACCTTGCGCCCCGTTTCGTTTCAGGCAGCACGGCCACACAGGGAGCCGGGGGCGGAACTCAAATCTCGTTGCCGGTCGCTACAGACGAAGCCCCGCTTTACTGGACATTCACCGTTAAGGCACACGCAAGCGCCGAGGTGGGCCGCACCTTCTCGCTGGTTTTGAACGGAAATGTCGAGGTGTACGGGGCCTGGGTGGCGGAAGGTGAAGCAGCTACGATCACGCAGACCGAGTTTGTCAAAACCCGCGAATTGGGGCTTCCATTGAGCATTACGGGGGATTTGGCGGCCACGGATGTAATTCAGGGGCAATCGTACCGGGAGACAATTGATTCGGTGACCGTGGATCGGACCGCTACGGCGGGCGTGGTGCATAAGGTAATCAATGCGGGTGCCTGGGGCGGGTTATACCGACTCAACAACCGCTCGACGGTGAAGTACTACGAGTTATCGCCTAGCGCGATCGGAACGACTGCCTTTAACGACTTTATGGGTGGTAATGCCTCCGACGCGAGTGGTTCGCCCTTTTATCTGGAATCAAGTACACTCACGGGCTACCTGTACGGGAAAACTTACACGCTCACGCTTCGGGTGCAGGGCGGAACCCCGTATATGCGCGTGTACCTGCAAAACGGGGGACAAAAAATCTACCTTCTTCCGGTTGGAACGTGGAGCACCACCGGAGCCGATCTGGTGCAGGGCCTAACCAACGAGAACTTAGCGTTTACGTTCACCTTGCCTGCACAGGGAGCTTTCACGCTTAACAATCCGACGCTTCGCGTGGAGATTGCTTTTGCGGGGAAAATCACCAACGCCACGCTGGTGCAGGGAAGCTCAGCCTGCTTTGCCAATCTGAACTAAGATGATCTGGCTAAAAACCATACCCCGCCCCGTCCTGTACCTGGCCTGCCTGATCCTACTGGCAGGCCTTATCTGGGCATCCGTTTTAAACTTCCAGCTAGACTCTAAGCTGGAAGTTCAGCGAGGTGTAGTAGCTACCCAAAAGGAAGAACTAGCCGCCCAACAGGACACGATTGCCGCCCTACGCGCCGACCTACGGGGTCGAGACCAAACCATTGCCAACACGAAAGCCCAACTGGATTTAGCGAAAAAGAATGAAATCATCGTGGAAGAATTGCGCAAAAAGTCTGCTACTCTGTCTGCTTCTGAGCTGGCTATCGAAACAACCCGCTTACTCGCAAGACTTCGTCAGCTTGACAAAAAGTGACTGGGAGGAAACCGTCGCTAGGCTTTGGGAACTCGAACGCCTGAAGCCTAAATACGATAGTGTGGTGACGGGATCAACAGCCTACAAGGTGGAGAATGTTGATCTATACCGCCGCATCGCCGTGAAAGACGCCGCCCTTTTGAAAGTACAGACCTGTCACCGCTGGCTGTTTTGCCGCTGTAAAAAGGTTGCCCGCCAAGCCGGGAAGAAGTAAACGTCCGGCACTGACCATGCCAACCGATAATCCAGTAACAAGTGCCTAACCGACGAGATGGAACCTAAAGACCTACTTAAAATTGCTTTGACCTGGCTCATTGCCCATGCTATTTACTTACTCATGGTTTTCTGCGTGATGATGGGCGCGGCCTACCAGTTTGTAAATACCAAGGGCGAAGAAGGTCTAAGCGTGTACGCCCGTATTTTTTCACAATTCGTCGCTGTGTTAGCGGTTTCCATCCTGTCGGGTTCAGCCATTTATTACTGGAAATGGAACGCGTTTCTGGTAAGCTTCTTTTCAATTTTTCTGGGCATGGGTGGGGATAAGATTCTCAGACTGGCCCTGAAGACCTACAACGAATCGAACTCGTTCCCCGACTTTTTCGGGCGGCTATACGAAGCCTTTACCGCGTTCTGGAAAGCATTCAATGCAGCGAAAAACAACACACCAACGCCATGAGCAATGTATTTTTTATTCTCTTAGGGGCCGGGATAGCGATTGTTTCGCTGTATGGGATTCTGGCCAACAACCTCAGTAAGCCCAAGATGTACAAGAACGCCTTGTTTCTGGGCTTTGTCGGTAACGGCTTCGGGGCACTGGGAGCTATTGCGCCGAATCTGAACCCGTACCCGATTCAGTGTTTTGTCTGGGGCAACGCCCTAATGGCTGCGGGACTATTCTGGTCGGATTTCAGCAAACCAGCTACCAAAGAAGCCAAGGCCAACCGGCAGCGTAACCTGTTTTATCAGTTGGGTGCCCTGGTACTAGTGCTAATCGTGGCCGGACTGGGGGCATTCGTGGAAACCAAAGACGACGACCGGGTTGCCCAGAAGCAATCCACGCAGTCGGTGATCTATTTAGCCGATGTGGTCAAGGCACAGACAACCCAGCTCTACGCGCTCAACAACCGCATGAACGCCACCGATGCCAAGGTAACGCAGGTTACTCAGGATGTGGGCATCATCCTCAAAGAGCAACAAACCATCAAGGAAGCGATCAAAAGTCCGGCTAAAAAGGTGGTTAAAACCAAGCCTACCCGCCTGAGACTACCCAACGTCAAGCCCATCGCGCCGCCGAAATACCCACCGCCGCCGAAGCTACCGGAGCCGAAGCCCGAACAAAAAAACCGATTCTGGCCGTGGAACTGGTTTGGGCGCGGCAAGATCGATTCGACCGATACCTACATCGTTAAAGACTTTGACTAATGAGAACCCTACTCGAAATCGCATTGACCCAGGTCGGAAAACGGGAAGACCCGCCCGGTAGTAACAAAGGCAAAGACGTAGAAGGCTACCTGAGTGCCGTGGGGCTGGGCGGCGGGTATGCCTGGTGCATGGCCTTCGTGGTCTGGTGCGCCAAACTAGCCGCAAAAGAGCAAAATATACCCCTAACACTCAAAGCGACCGGTGGCGTCTTGGATCAATGGCGACGGGTGCCAGCATCAACCAAGCTCGTTCAGGACGTAGCGGATTCTAGCCCCGGCGCGAAGGCGTTCCGTGACAAGCAGATCAAAGCTGGATTCAAGCTCGTTCAGAACCCCGCTCCCGGCGACATCTTCATTATGGACTTTGGTAAAGGTTTAGGCCACACGGGCATTGTGAAATCGGTCGGAAAAGACGGGTTAATCTACACCGTAGAAGGTAATACCGATGCCAATGGAAGCCGCACCGGCGGGCAGGTCATGCAGCGATTCCGGAAGAAATCGGCTATTCTGGGTTACATCAGAACGGGATTATAGGGAAGCTATTATTTTTGCTTTGCCCTTCAAAGGGTTTACTAAGTGAATAATACTTAAACCCCACCGGCGCTTGCTGGTGGGGTTTCTTACTTAAATCAGAATAAAGTCCGCTACTTCGTCAACCGAATCCACGGTTATTACCAGCTCATCGCCCAAAAACAAATTAATCCGCTGGTTTACGCTGCGGTTAGCCTGCCATGCCCGCCCGTCGGGGCCAATAAAGGTTACGCCTAAGCTATCACTTTCAAAGGAATGAAACCCGTCTTTGACTAGCCTTTCCATTAACTGCTTTTCCATATCGATCATTTCAGGCTACTAATTAAGCTGCTTTTTGCTTTTCACCAGCTCCGACTCGGCACAAAATCCGCATCGTCCGAAAAGTACAGCCCCCGGCTCAGTCGCTCCTCTTTGACCAGTTGGCTAATCCGCCCCACGTTATAGCCGTACCGTGCAGCAGCAGCACTCATGCTTTCCAGTGTATCGACCAGCTTTCCAGACTGGTCGAATACGTAGGTAGTTTGCTTTTGTCGCCTGCCTGGGTTTGTCATAAATCCACTTCCAAGACCGGCGTTCCTTTTGGGTAGGCAACCTTCAAATCGGTAGCTTCTTCTTCGGTAAATGCCGACCTTTCGATTGCTTGCCCGTCATCATTGAGCATATCTTCCTCGTAAACGTGCAACACCTTAACGGTGCCGCCCCGTTCGTCTCCCATCCATCGAACAGGCGAATCCAGTTGTTGTTCATTTAATCCGTTCATCTGCTCCCTGAGCTGACGAAATGTAATTGGCTCCATGATTATTGAGTTTTGAAAGTGGTGTATGGTAAGCCCGTTCAATAACGGTATTGAGCATTTTAAGCGTTTTCTTACTGGGTATTCCGGTGAATGTAGCGTGAGCGGTTAAGCCGTTTGTGTGCAGTAAGTAGCTTCGTTGCCTGCCATTCCGGTAGCCTTTCAGGAATCGTTTAAGCAGTTGCTTTTCATCCTTTCTCATGGTTAAAATATTACTCGTACCTGAGTACGAGTAATAGGCTATTTGTCTAATTTGGAAACTTTGGTACGTTTTTCGGTGATTTTGACCCGCTTTTTGCAATTTTTGGCCCGTTTTCGGCAATTTTAGACCACCATCAACGAGTCTTCGTATTGCTGAATGGTGCGGAAAATTTGCAGGACTACCTGCGGTACTACGGCATTCCCGGAAGCTTTAATTGCATTGGATCGCCAACTGGCAGATCGGTCCAGTCCGGCGGAAATCCCATCATTTCGAGGACAAAGTGGGGGTTGAGTTGGCCAGTCTGACCAGTCAATTCCCGGACTACTTTGGTTGTTGAGTTCTGATTTTCTAGGCCGGTGAGCTTGTGTCCTTCCGCTGCCTGTGGTGTCGGTATTAAATTCCTCTGTGCCAATTCCCCAAGTGTTTGACCGAACCCATTGCCATTTATTTTGGACGCCTTTGCCTTGGCACGGCGAGCATCTAACTTGCTGAGCTCTGTTGTTGCTCCCGTATCCATTACTGTTGGCGTTGGCAGGAGCGCCTTGCTGAGCGCCTTTTCCAGGTTGTTGAACTTGTCGTTCAGCCTGCCTTCTGAAACACCGCCCGTCATATTCGCCCGAACCGTTGGCCACATTTGCCCCTTTGCCGCTCCGATCAGCGTTTGTCCTCGCCGCCCGTCCGGTTGATTCATTCCCTGATTGGCCGCTGCGGTTGTTGGCGTAGGCCACAATCCAAAGTCTATCGCGTCGGTGCGGGGCGTTGACGGCGACAGCAGGAAGTACAAACGCTTGGACTTCATAGCCTTCAGCTTCCAGATCAGCGCAGATCTCATCGAATACCAGTCCGTCGTTCCAAGTAAGTAGCCCGCGAACGTTTTCGCCCACAACCCAGCGCGGTTTGATTTCTCGAATAACTCTAAGCATTTCGGGCCAGAGATGGCGTTCATCCGCTTTGCCGAGCCGTTTTCCGGCCTGACTATAGGGCTGGCAAGGAAATCCGCCGCAGATAAGGTCGATCTTGTTTTTGTATTTTGTTCCGTCGAATGTCTTAATATCTCCATGTCGTTCCGCAGCAGGAAAGTTTTTAGCTAGTACCTTTTGGCACCATTCATCTAATTCAACTTGTAGGCAGGTCTCCCAACCCATCCATTCAGCCGCTAAATCAAAGCCGCCGATTCCGGCAAAAAGCGAACACACTCTCATTGAAACAACGCAGTTAATGGGCCAACTTCTGTATTTACTCGCCGCTCAGCAATGGCGACGTATTCGGGGTTGAGTTCAAAGCCGATGTATTTCCGGCCTAGCTTCTGGCTAACCATGGCCACGGTGCCCGCTCCCATAAAAGGGTCAAGTACCAGGCCGCCTTTGGGACAGCCTGCCTTAATGCAGGGCACAATCAGATCAGGCGGGAATGTGGCGAAATGGGCTTCGGAGAATGGCCGAGTGGCCACGGTCCAGACCGAACGCTTATTGCGCTGCGAACCCTCCCAAGGAACTGATCCGCATACATTCGACCCTGATCCTTCCGGACAGCCACGTTCCGAGCCAGATTTCCGGGCTTTATTGCCGGACTTGCCAATCACGGCCTTCATGGTTCCGTTGGTTTTTCCGGGTACACGGTCCGAGCCTTTTTGTTGCTCGAGATCCTGATTCAGCCGGGCAACGCTAGCGGCGGCAATAGGCTCTTTCACCGCCTCAATGTCGTAGTAATACGAGGCCGATTTAGTGAGCAGGAAAATATATTCGTGGGATTTGGTGCAGCGATCAACAACGGATTCGGGCATGGGGTTTGGCTTGCTCCAGATGATGTCCTGACGCAAGTACCAGCCATCGGCACGAAGCGCAAAGGCCAGCATCCAAGGCACACCGATTAAATCCTTTGGCTTATAGTCGGGATGTTTGCGGTCAGTGGGACGCGTAATGCCCTTGCCAGCGATTTGATGGTGAGACCCGTTGTAAGAGCGCCCCTTTGAATACCGCTCGTTCTGGTAATCGGGGGAATAGCTCTGACCGGATTTACCTTTGCCGCCCCAGTAGCTATCACCGATGTTTATCCAGCAGGTTCCTTCGGGCTTCAAAACCCGAAGCACTTCGCGGAACACATCAACCAGTTTCTGTATAAAGGCTTCGGGGGTGTCTTCGAGTCCAATTTGATCGGCGTGACCGTAATCCCGGAGTGCGTAGTACGGCGGTGATGTTACGCAGCAGTCAACGCTATTGTCGGGTAGCAGCCTTAGCCCAGCCAGACAATCCATGTTGTGTATTTTGTTCAGTTCAAGCATTCTCTTCAAGATTTGGCTTGTCGATTTTCTTGAACGTTACTACCCATACGTAAGGGTTCTCATTCCATGAGTCGGCACCGTTAATTGATCCCCATAGATCCTTATATCCAGCTTTATAATCATAGAATGAGCCGGGCAAATCCATGCGTATGGGACATTTCAGCCAATCAACCCCTTCCTCAAATGCATCGTCCTGCGAGATGTCCTGCAAGCGTTCAATGCGGACAGTTTCTATTTGGAGCCAAAGCCGAGCAGCCTCTTTCGGCATGTGCAGGGACGACCGCCAACGGTAGTTGTAGCCCGCCTTGATATAGTCCTGACGAATCTCTTCCGATTCTGAGTCTGCGGTCGAATCAGCTTTGTATGCGTATTTCTGACCATCAACAATATGGCTTTTATCAAAAGGCAACCATGTTTCGCGCACATAAAGCACATCGTCTTTTTGACCATAGGGGCACTTTACAAACAGATTATCTTTGGTATCAATGGCGTGATAGAGGTAGCCAAACTTACCTGATCCGTCTAGAACAGTAGCCGGACACATGGCCGTATGGTGTTGCTCTGGTTGTTGTTTAACAATCCGCCGGGTCTGGGTTTTATCGCCTTTCAGGATGGCTTTTACCATTGGCGTACTGAACAATATCGGTCTGATTTTCATGGATTTGATTTTAAATAAGAACCCCGCACCCAAACGGTATACAAAACCACGACGATGGCTTAGTCGGCCAGTTGATAAGGTTGAACAAAAGATAGTCGTTCGGGCGGGGGTAATGTCTTGGTTATGGATGGAGGTAAGTGTTAACCACCTCGATAAACTGGTTGAGTTCGTAGCAGACAGCCACAAAATACCCTTGCTCTTTCAGCTCCTTGATGCGCTGTTTTTGCTCGGGCGAAGGGGTATTCTTTTGCCCGTTGGCATACTGGACTTTGAGTTCGACAAACAGGCCGTGAAAGGCACCGCTTGCCTTGGCCAGCATCAAGTCAGGCACCCCGGCCAGCACCCCTTCGTGTTTGAGTTTGGCGGCCACGGCCTTGTTGCGGTGCCCACCGTTGGGAATGGCGAAGAGTAAGTTTGCCGATTCCCGGTACTGATCCCGAAACCAGCGAACGCAGGCTACTTGCAGGCCGGATTCCAGGTTGCCCGGTTTCTTGCGGGCCTTGGGCTGCGAGCGCGGAACATAGTTCAGGCTCGCAGCGTGGGCTTGGTATTCAGCGGCGGTCATGCAGCTACCGGTTTTTTGCTCCCGAAATCAATTGTAGTCTGGTTGATGTCACCGCTCACGTGGCCGGCATCTTTCAGGTCATCCATGCGATTGCGGAAGTCAGACTGCCATAGCTCCGCGTTGGGGTGCCAGAAACCCAGAATGTTGGTTTTCTGAACGCTCTGAATGGTCAGATCACCGCCAAAGTTCCTGGTAAAGGCTTCGGCCCGGTTCTCGGCATCGGTCACGTCATCGGCGGTAACCAGGTGGGTCAGGGTTCGTTTTTCTTCCCCGATCACTTCCAGAATGCTGACCTTGTAGAAGTGATTGCCCGTGCCCGCCGAGTAAACATCATCGTAGTTGACAATGGCGATGGCCTTGACGGAGAAGTCAGTCAGGCGGCCCTCGGTGACCTTGTAAATCTGGGCTTCAACTTCGGTGAAGGTAAACGAGTCGTGCAGGAATTGCTCAACAATGGTTTTCCATTTACGCTCTTTGTCGAGAACTTTGTACTGGATTCGGGATTGAAAAAGCATGGCTATTTTGGTTTGAAGTGGTTACTGTTTTTTCTCGCGGTAGGTGACCACAAACACGGTGATCAGAACAAGGCTGGTTAGAAACGACAGGCTGGTAAACAGCGTCATCTGAATCAGCAGGGTATCGTTTGGCTTCATTGGCCCAGCTTGGCTTTGAACTCTCTCACCATCAAATCCAGATAGGGGCCAATGTCCCGGCGGGGTTTGCCGGTCGCGCTGATTTGAATCGTTACGTCGTCAATGGTCAGGCGCTCAATAACGGGCTGCTCGGAGAGGAATGACAACCCTACAATTTCGGGATCCTGATCAAGATTGGCCGTTACGATGTCCTGATCAGTGGACGGGTCCGATGCGGTGATGGTGCCGCCAAAAGGAATACTGGGCGATTGCGTAGCTTCGGGCTGGACTTTCCCTTCCACGAAAACTTTGCCCGAGGTCATGTCCCGGCATGCCTTCAGCACGTCTTCGGCTCTCACCGAAACAAGGCGGTTGGTTGCCCGGAACTGACGTTTGCGGGGCACTCCCTGTACTTCCAGAGCGCCGATTTGCACCAGGGCCGGGAGCAGCCGACTGGAAACACAGTGGGCCATTGCAAAACCTTGCTGGTTGATTTGTGCCCATTTTCCCGTTAAGTCGGTACGCAGCGAGGCGAGTACGCTTTCGTATTTCTTGATGGCCGTTTGGCTGTAATTTTTAGATGAATGCATCTTGGATTGCATGGTTAAAGCGTTTTGAGGTAATCGTTAAGGGCTAAATATTTGGCGTAGGCGCGGACCCTGCTGTAGAGTTCATCATTATGCACGTCGTTCAGGTCGTCGGCAATCATCTGGGTCAAGATGTTTCGGCGGTCTTTCTGGGCCTGCGTGGGAAACAGGGGAATCGCTTCTTTCTCCCCGACGATAATGTCGATCACGGGGCGGTAGGCCAGATTGTAATAGGCATCAATCTGCTCCTGCGTGTAGCTGATCTGCTCGGTACGCATAAGCCACTCAAAGAGCACGTTGCCAAAATCGGGGTAACTTTCGCCCCGCTTTACCTGCGCCACGGCCTGAGCAAGTACCTCCTGCATGTACTGCTCTGGAGTTTTTTCGGGTTCGGGCAACGCACCTACCTGTTGGTTTCGGTATAGCCGAATTAGGTCGGGGTCATTGGCGCAGTAGCGACTGAAAGCTTCCATGACGCTAGAAAACGAGACAAAATCCAGCATTCGGAACGCTTCGAGCGTTTTGCCCTTTGAATCAATCAGTTTGCCATCAACAGCCAGATCGTAGGCCAGCCGAACTTCTTCAAGTGTGCTGTTTTTGTAACGGCTCTGAATCCGCATGATCATATCCAGCACCAAGTCGTCATGTTGAGCCTTGGCATTGGGATCGATCTTGATGCCCAGTACCCAAACGATGTGGTTAACCAGGGCGCGTAGATCGCTAGCCGACGAATCCAAGACTTTCTTTCCTTGCTTCGAGGCGAGCAATAAGGTCGTCGTCGGTGGTAACGGGGACTTGCTTTGCAGGGCGAGCTGGTTGCCCGCTGGCACTGTTGCTACTGCGTGGTTTTGATTGCTGATTACGTTGGTCATCTCGTTGTTGGCGTTGGCTTTGGTCTTTCATCCAGTAGTAGCAGTGTTTCCGAACGTCCGAAAAGGTTCGGCCCTTGTCCTGACCCGTTGGCCCCATCTCGTCAAAGTAGAGTTCGATGTGCTGGAGTATCCAGTCGGCCTTTCGTTTTAATGTCTTGGCGGTTTGTTCCTGCCAGCTGCGGCTACCGAGCAGGTCGGTTTTGTACTGGCTCATCAGGTCAGGTTCTGGCGGCGGTTCCTGCTCCTGGGGGGGGGGCGCAACGGGGGGCTTTTGGGCGGCGCTTTGCGTGTTTTTTAGATCAAGATTTGAAAGTTCGTTTTCGCCTTTTTCCTCTCTATCTATTTCTTTAGTCTCTATTATAGTAGTGTTGGTGTCACCGGGTGACAGCTTACGTGACACCTTTTCTAATTTTTTGCCCCCTTTAGGTGTCACGTTAGGTGTCGTCTTAGGTGTCACACCGTGATAGCTAAAGTGATACCTAACACCATTCGCCCGCCCCTTTCCGCCCTCGGTAAATTGAAAGAGTCCCGCTTCGACCAAGGTCGTTCTGGCGTTCTTCATACCGTTGGTTGACATGGCTACGTTGCCGCAGGTTTTGCTGTCTGCGTGTTCAAATTCCGCTGGCCAGCCCAACTCATTAGCCACGTTGAGCAGGTAGAAGAACAGCCGCGTTTCGTGCGGAGTGAAGCTCTTCTGCTTGTCAAGCTGCCAAAAGCGAGTATTGAGTTTGAAAAACTGGCTCATTCAGTTACGGTCGTATATTCTAGAAATTGCAGGGCGTATTGTCCTTTTTTGAATCGTACCCGAATCCAAGCAGCCACATCAGGCCAAAAACGAGGAAAGGAATGATGCCGAAAACGAGAAAAAACAGAGCCTTGGATAACAGGTAAAAGAATTGGTCAACCAGCCAAATAAAGCGGGCGTAATAGCGCAGGATGGTAAACCAGCGTAGCTTCTTTTTGCGGGGTGTGGCATGGGTGAAGTACTTTGACTTCGCCCATGCGGGGTGATGTGTTGTCATGATTGTTTAGAGGCGTTTGGGTAGTAGATAACTTCTTCAAAAGGGGTAGCCAAGATGAACTGGGTGTTATCGATCAGTCCGCGATCAAACCAGCGTTGAATCATGGCTTCGTATTCCTGTTTTAGCTGGTCGCGCACTTCTGGGGCTGGCTGGGCGACATTAGACGGGGCGGGCGACTCGAGAAGGGTTACGCCGGGTTCAGGAAAAGCAACTGCGAATGTGTTCATGGTAAGCTATGTTTTGAAGGCCCGGACACTACTTCCCGGCAAGGCCGGGGGTAGTCGTCAAATAAACACTTAGTATTGTCCGGGCCGGTTGGGTTAGAGGTAGTAGACTTCAGTAGCTATTTTTTCCAGTGACCAGTCCAGGTCGATTTCCAGCAGTCTGCCTTCTTTGTGGCGGAAGGAAACCCAGATCGCGCTGTCTCCTTCGCAGGTGATATACCAGGCTCCTTTTGTCTGGCAGGCCGCTTCGAGGGCTTCCCAGTAGATGTTGGCCCGGAAATCTTCTACTTCGAAAAGCAGATTCAGGTCGCGGTAGGTAATTTCTGATAGAGGTAGGTAGTTGGGGACTTGTACTTCTAAGAGCGTTTCCATAGCTTTGTGTCGGATTTGATTTGAAGCCCCGGTGTATGTTCGAGCAGCACTGGGGCTTTGTTTTTGATTGACAATTCAAAGGTAAGTATATTCAAACCAAATTCAAACTTTTCTCATTAAGATTTGAATTAAAGTTTAAAATTTTTTACACCACCTCCGAAAGCTGCTCAGTTTCAAACTCATGCCTCGCTTTCCAATGGATTGCTACCTCTCTTATTGCAAGGTAAATCAGCTTATCAAGCTTATAGCCCGCCGTTACTTGTCTAAACATGCTTAGGGATATTGGAGACCCGCCGTTGTCCTTTAGCCACTTATTTACATCACCAAAAGCCTTTCCTCGCGGGATTAAAGCCAAATTTTTACGCATTGCTGCGTATTTGGCTAGGTTTGCTTCTGTTTGTGGCCAGTGTCTTTTTGCCATACATGGAATGATTATGCCGTTTAACCAGAAATAAAGTTTGACTTTGATTTGATAGAACCTATCTTTGTCAGAGATATGATGCAAAGATAAAATATTATTCTAACCATATTCAAATGTTTTTGAATAAATTATGGCGAATCAACCAGAAAAAGTGATGGATGATCGGGAGCGATTGATTCATCTAATAAATGTTCTGAATCTTTCTATTCCTGATTTCGCAAAAGATGTGTTGAAGGAAGATCGTGCGCAGAATATTTATAACTACGTGCAAAACGGGATTAAGCCAAGAGCTTCTTTTTGGAAGAAGGTGGCTCAAGCTTTGCCTGATGCGGATCCCGTATGGCTTAGTACTGGCTATGGTGAACCGTATAGGCCAGGACAAAAAAGCCAATCACCCTATGAACAGATCGATCAATTACGAGCTTTGGTGAAAAGGCTGGAAATTGAAAATGAGCAATTGCGGCAAGAAAAAGACGCCATATACCATCTGGTTCGCCAGCAAATGGGAAAGCATGAGGGCGTGACTGATTGCCTAGTTGATCTACCTGGAGCGTCCGATCTTTTATCTGTCGTGATAGATAAAAATGGGCTAAAAGGCAACAACTACGGTCACCCCTAACCCGAAAAGCCTCGGGAATGGCATTTTTTGAGGGTTTGGTTCTTAGGGTTCTTCCCCGTCCGGACCGCCAACATAAAAAAAACGTCAAATAGAGCTATTTGACGTTTTTTTTATGCTTTTTTTTGTAAATAGCAGGTTTCAATATGGCGATATTCCTGGCGATTTACTCTCTCATTTGTATTTACTTTTTATTCTTTATTGGTAACAAGCAAAAAGATGGTCCTTTCACAACTCTTAGGCTTGCTTATCTGTATACATTAGTTAGCGTAGGCTCCTTCTTATTCTTATACAATGAGCTATCTTCTTACTGGAATGCGCTCACTTCAAAAACAGCCTTTGCGGCTTGGCTACTGGTTGCTATTAGCGTGACTTTGCTTTTAGTATATCAGCTTAAATACCGGAAAATAGCTCTTCCTACGAATCAGATTATTTTTCAGTTCAGGCAATTTCCGATAAGGCAAAAGATTTTAATTACGGGTAGTCTTCTCTTAATTGCAGTTCCTTTATGCTGGCTGGCTTTGGCTAGTGTTCCCAACAACCTGGATTCTAATAATTACCATCTTAACCGAATTCTGTATTGGCTTTACCATCAAAACCTTGGCCATTATCCTACTATACATCTTCAGCAGCTGTACCATAATGTATTTGCTGAGTATTTAATTTTAAATACATTCTTGCTTGTTAATTCGGATAAGCTTGCGAATATTGTTCAATTTGGTGCCATGGTTGGTTCTATCTGCGGCATTACCCTACTGGCTAAAGAACTGAACCAGGATTATAAAAGACAATTGATTGCCGGGATTTTCCTGCTCACCCTCCCGATTGGAATTTTTGAAAGCACAACAACACAAAGCGATTATATAGCCTGTTTCTATTTTATTTGTTTTCTTTTATTTGGCTTTAAAGCTATAAATCCTCAGTCTACTCAACCTAATGCATCGCTGGCTCTTTGTATGCTTTGTTTAGCTTTTGGCGGATTTGCAAAATACACGATCTTTATCTTTGCGTTACCCTTTGCCCTCTATATTGGCCTACGTACCTTGCAAAGAAGGGGCATTACTTATAGCTTAATCCACCTAGCAATTGCTTTAGCTTTCCTAGCCATTATCTTCACGCCTTTTTTAATTCGTAACTACCAGCTTTTTGGTAATTTACTAAGTCCCCGAGAAGACTCCCGACTGTTTGCTGAGCGTATTCCCGCCGAAGCTCACTCAGTAGCGTATACTTTATCGAACATAATTAAAAATTTTGCCCTTCACCTTGGCTTACCTTTTGGTGCTTACAATACCCTAATAGATCAAATCATCCTCACATTCCATCAATGGCTCGGAGTTGCTATCGATGACCCTAGAATTAGCTTAAATGCTTATTTTACTCGATTTTCCATGCATGAAGACATGGCTCCGAATACACCTCACTTCTTTATCCTTCTAGGCTGCACTGTCTTCTTATTGGCTCAAAAAAAGAACAAGCCACTAAAATGGATTGCGCTTCTATCTCTGATTGCTTTCCTTTTATTCTGCTCGATTTTCAAATTTCAACTATGGAGTTCCCGCACTCACATGCCTTTTTTTGCCATTGGTGCGCTGCTTGTAGGCGGCGTTTATCAGAGTCTCAATAAAAGTGGATTTTATCTTTCTACAGTTCTTCTCCTTATTGCCATTTGCCTCGTATGCGGTAATCCTAGCAAGGCGCTTTTTCCAACTCGCTACTATTTTAAAAAAGTATCAGCGCATATTCCAAAATCCATTTGTTCTGAGGATAACAAGCAACTGGACGTATATAACCTTGTTCTAAATAAGTATTATTTACCGTTGGATAAGTCAGATTGTTATCAAATCAAGAAAAGTTTTTCTTACCAGGAGCGTTCAACTATATTTAATCAATTATCGGAGCTTGGCTATTATGACGTTGAAAAGAATGATAACATTTTTTCCATCGATCGAAAGAAAGCTTACTTCGCTAACCATTTGCAGGACTATAATGATTTCGCAGCGCTTCTACCCTACGTTAAGGCTGATGTGCATAATGTAGGGATTCTCTTTAAAAAAGAAGTTGGCTTTTATCATTATTGGGCGGCTTTAAATGATCACGTTGACAAGCCAGTTATGATGGCTTATATCCGTTATAAAAAAGAATTTATTCTCTTACCCAATGCAAAAAAAGCCTTTCCTTATAATTATGTTTTAACAGACAATGAAGAACTACTCAAATCTACAATACCTAATTCCCTGATCGAAAACATCCATCGATCTGATAATTTATTCCTGGTAAAACTCAATCCTATAGCTACTCAAATGTATCTATTCTAAACCATGAGAAATATTACAATAGATAGTACTTCACCCTTTCTCTCTGTAATCATTCCCTGTTACAACGAAGAACAGGTTTTGCTGGAATCTTATACGCGCCTGAGTCAGGTTATGCAGGCAAACTTCCAGAATTATGAACTTATATTTATCAATGATGGAAGTTGCGACCGAACTCTTTCTATTTTAAAAAAACTCGCTCTGGAAGATAAGTGCCTTAAAATTCTTTCCTTTTCGCGAAACTTTGGCCACCAACCTGCTGTATCTGCCGGTATAAAAAACTGTTCTGGAGACTTAGCCATTATCCTTGATGCCGACTTACAAGATCCTCCTGAGTTGATCCCGGATATGGTCAATCTCTACCAGAATTCAGCGTGTAATGTAGTCTATGCTGTTCGCAAAAGGCGGGCAGGAGAAACGTTTTTCAAAAAGTTTACGGCTCGTCTTTTCTACCGGACAATCAATAAACTATCTGAAGTTAATTTACCTTTAGATACGGGCGATTTCCGGCTCATTGACCGAAAAGTAATCAATGCTTTTAACCAGCTGCCAGAACGAAATAAATACATCCGGGGCTTGATTAGCTGGGTAGGATTTAAACAGGTTCCCTTCGTTTATAGCCGCAATGAACGATTTGCTGGTACAACCAAGTACCCATTATGGAAAATGATTAAGTTTGCGCGGACAAGTCTGCTCTACTTTAGTCATAAACCCTTACAAATAGCTTCTTCGTTGGGCGTTGTTTCTGTGGCTATCGCGCTTCTTCTTTTGCTTTGGGTGATTTATAACAACATTTTTCTTCCCCAGAGTCTGGTTCAAGGATGGTCTTCGACTATTATTGTCGTCATGTTTTTCGGCGGTATTCAAATGCTGACTATCGGTATTCTAGGCGAGTATTTGAGTAACGTTTTTGATGAAATTAAGAAAAGACCAGAATACATCATCGATGAAAAACTGAATTTAGGTAATGAAATCCGACAAGATATGGTTTATGATGCCTATCCTAACTAATTAGATTTGCCCCTTTTTTAGTTTTCTCTCTAACTCCAACTGCGCTTCTTGTCGCTTCGTAGGCAAATTCTGCTACTTCATCAGAAGTAAGTAGACTCATTCCTAAGGTTTTACCCAACTTAGCTGTCGCAAACAAAATTAAGTTCTTTCCCGGTGAACACTCCGATTAGCCTTTCCATACCCATGCAACAGCTCACTACTTACTATTACCCTAACACAGAGCGGAATAGTCGATCTAAAAACAGCGTCGAGGAAATGGTTTGTGTTTTTTTCGACCCAAATCTTTATCAACACGCAAACCAACTGCAAGAAAATGAAGCTGCCTTTCTGATAGTGGACCAAGTTGACGGGTACGCCGATGGCCTATTCATCAAACCTTCGGGAAACAATTTACTAATAACCTATGGCTGCACTTCCCAACTAGCAGGTAATGTGAGGCTAACAGCTACGTTTCAGCGAATCACTTTGGCTATTAGTGAGTTAAGGCTGGATGAGGAACAGCTTGTAATGAGCCGGAAACAGTTTATCCGAGAATTGAAACAATTAACCAAAGCACTTGAAAACCCATCCTGAACGCAGCATAGCTACAAAAAAAAACCCGGCGCTGTACCGGGTTCGTTTTTTCTATCCTTAGTTAGAAGACCGATTATTTTATCTAGGCTGCCTGTTTCATGCTAATCTGATTGAATCGTTCCGTAGCCGCTTCTTTAAAATCGCGGCTATTGAGCACGTACTCCGGCAGCTTTGCCTTCACGTCTTTTAATTGCTCTACGGTCTCGCATTTCTTGATGCCCATCGCCGCTTTGCTAATTTCCAGCTTTACCCGCGCCTCTTCCATTTTCAACGCCTGGTCATGCTGGCCTTTGAAGACATCAATTCCTATACCCAGATACGAACAGATTTTAGTGATCGCATCCGTTGTCGCTCCTTTCGCGGCATCACCCATGTCATCATTAGACGCACCGGCAATGCATTCATAATGAACCCCATAATCCGGGATTTCCAGGACCGTCTTGGCCACGGCGAAATACTCCGTCCGCTCTTTGCCGTTTGACGTAGTGTATGTCCTTATTGTAAACAAATTACCGTCTGCCGTAGCAGGAAGTAAATCTGTTTTAATGGTCCATTTTCCGATACCAAAAACGTCGTTAAGCCGTTCCGTTACATAAATGGCCTTTATAGTCGACATGCCTTGTTTGGTCGGATGAGGCTTGACGGCCTCAGCAGGCAGCGGCTTTTTAATGAGCAGTTGTTGTTCAGCAGTTAAGTCTTTAATGGCTTGCATAATAAGATGTGTTTACCCTATTTACAGAACAAAAAAAAGAGTAAAAAAGTGGCTTTTCGGGGGCTTTTTTAGCTCAAAAAAGCACTATTTGTTTATTATTTTTTAGAGAATCAACCGTCAAAAGAAATCTTGCTAAATACTGCATAAATAGCTGCGTTTTTATTCACACATTAACCTGATAAATAAATGAGAGTGAGTCTTTTATTACTACCGTTAACTTGTTGTTTAATCAGTTGCGGAGATCGGTCAACTAAAACAGATACCTCTGCGTCTTCTCAGGTTTCTGCCCTGCCGGATACGCTTTGCTTCCGACAAATTATGAGCCGCGATTCTACCCTCTTACAACTAGTCTTCACGGATTCTTTGGTCACGGGCGAGCTGGCCGTCTTGCCCTTTGAAAAAGACCGGGCACGTGGGCCGATAACCGGCACCCGCTCCGGCAATCAAATCACCGCCAACTGGCAACGTTCAGGTGAAGGCGTTACTCAGCCTTACCAGCTTAATTTTACCCTTGAAGGCGATAGCATTTCCTGGCGGGAAGGCGAACGCATTGAACAAGCCGGAAAATGGGTTTTAAAAGACCCCGGACAAGGTTTTCAATATACACTTGCTAAAACCGATTGCCGCTAAAAAAGACAGTGCCAATTTTACGTCGCGTTGGCTTTTTTTTCGGGCTTCAAATCAGCATCCCCAACGCCACTTGGTGGGCGACGACGCCAGTAATTATCTAGTATTGAGCCGGTTGTATTCATCAACGGACCAAAAATAGCGGGTGCTAATCCGGTAGTTCCGACTTTGCCCATTTGCAAGGCAAGGGCGGAGGCCAGGCCACCATTTTGCATGCCAACCTCAATGGCTACCGTTCGCGACGAACTTTCATCCAGGCCCGCCAAACGTCCAGTCCAGTAGCCCAGCAAGTACCCGCTCAGGTTGTGAATAAGTGAACTGATAATGAGTAAGACGCCCATTGTGAGCAATTTGTCCCGACCAGTAGCGGTAATTACAGCTACTACACAGATAATGGCCGCCATCGAAACCAGCGGCAGCAGGGTTTTTACCCGTTTCATAAATGCTCCAAAAAGCGTGTTGAGTACAACCCCGATGATGATGGGAATGATAACTACCTTCAGAATTTCGACCATCATATCCCAGAAATGAACCGGCACGAATTGTCCAGCTAAAAGCTTCATCAGGGAGGGCGTCAGGATGGGTGCCAGCAGGGTCGATACCGTGGTTACCGAAACCGACAAAGCCACGTTTGCCCGCGAAATGTAGCAGATTACATTCGAGGCCAGCCCGCTGGGTACGCAACCAATCAGAACAACCCCCGCCGCAATCTCCGCCGGAAAGTTAAACACATTCGCCAGCGCAAATCCAACACCCGGCATAATGACGTAATGCGCCAGCAAACCCACAATGATCCCACGCGGCATTTTAATTACGCCAACAAAATCATCGGTAGTCATAATGGTGCCCATCCCGAACATAATCACTTGCATCAGCGGGACAATAAGCCGTTTTAACTCAAAATC
Organism: Tellurirhabdus bombi; assembly: GCF_021484805.1. NCBI lineage: Bacteria > Pseudomonadati > Bacteroidota > Cytophagia > Cytophagales > Spirosomataceae > Larkinella > Larkinella bombi. The sequence goes on from NZ_CP090557.1 coordinate 399,251, forward strand.
GCCCCATGTCAAGAGGTATTCCGGGTGATACGTGGCCACGGCAACCGCTACCACAATAAGAACCGTAAAGGAAAGACTGGCATAAGCGGGAAAAGAGCGAACGACCAGCGCTAGGCATAACAGACCACTCACGACGAGCCAATCCGTCTGGGAACCGCGTCCCAGCAACGCCAGTATCAGCGCTATAGTCAGCAAGATAGCTGCTGCACCTAACGCAATCAGGTACACTTTCTTCATACAAGTAGGGTTAATTGATTTAGGAAGTATCGTTACTGAATCCAGAAATCAGGTTACAGCGTTTTACCTACTCAATAATATCCCATTCAGACGGAATTTTTATTTGTTCCGGCTAACTCGGTTGAGTTTTATATTTTTGAAGCCGGTATATTCGGCCATAATCTAAACCCTCTTATGCATACAAGACGTGATTTTCTAAAATCGGCGGGTGGCCTAGCACTCAGTGCAGCGCTCTTACCCACTTCAAGCCAGGCCGCCAAAGTGAAATCAGTAGGTTTACAGCTTTACACAGTCCGCAAGGAAATGCTGGCCGATGCGGCTGGCACGTTAAAGCAGTTGGCCAAAATTGGCTATAAGGAACTGGAATCGGCCCGGAGCGATAAAGGAAACTTCTACGGTTTACAACCCAAGGAAATTCGAAAAATAGCAAATGATCTGGGCATGTCTGTCCGTAGCGGGCACGTTCACATCGATAAAGACTGGCAACGCTCCGTTGACGCGGCTGCCGAAGCGGGGCAGGAATACCTGATTTGTTCGTCTCTCCCGTCTCAGGGCCAAACGGTAGCGAATTACCAGCGTGTGGCCGATCTTTTCTCCAAAGCGGCCGAAGATTGCAAAAAAGCCAATCTTGTTTTTGGCTACCACAATCACGAATATGAGTTTGAGAAAGCTGACGGCAAGGTCTTGTACGATATTCTTCTCGAACGCAGCGATCCGAATCTGGTCAAGATGGAACTGGATTTAGGCTGGGTAATCGTAACTGGCTACGATCCGTTGACTTACATCGAGAAATACCCAGGCCGTTTCCCTTTGTGGCACCTAAAAGACATGGATAAAGCCAAAAAAGAAAGTACGGAATTTGGGAAAGGGCAAATCGATATTGCGAAAATGCTACAGAACGCTAATAAATCCGGCATGAAATACTTTTTTGTCGAGCAGGAGGAGTATGCGGGAGCGCCAATGGATAGCGTCAAATATAATTACGAATATTTGATGAAATTAGGGTAAACCAGTGAGCCCGCTATCTGTGGATAACGGGCTCGCTCTTTTTTTATAGTTCATAAGGCACGATGACTTAGCCCGCCGTTGAGCCGCCAATGGCCGTACCGGTACCCGGCTGCGTGTCATCGCCATCGGTTCCTTCGTCAACTTCCATATTACCACTGGTATCGGTTGATTCCTCAACGGGTGCACTTGCGCCCAATACGCCAAACTGCGGGTCAGGCGAATTGGGATCTTGGTCGGTTCCCTGTATAGGTGTTTTCTTTTCCATAGTGAATGAGGGTCAATCTATTGTCTATCAATCTGACGAGGTTGCGGTGAGGTCGTTCCACCGGCGGTGTGCGGTTGCCCCGCTGTGTCCTCCGAGTTGGTATCACCCATGGACGTACCTGTACTGCGTAGGCGTCCCGAGTTATTTTCCTGCTGGGTTGCCTGTTCCAATGAACTCGCCTGACTGGCGCCTGAACGTGTAATTTTGGATGGATTTTTCATAACCTTCTTGATTACTTGTCTTTTCATCTAACCGCTTCTAAGACTGAATGTTTCAGTATTTCTGTGGATTCTGTAGCAGTTGGGAGTCTCTTTTTATTCTTTCAGGGCGCTAGAAAACGCGTTAACTTTCTTCCTCATTTTCAGTCAACTAATTCTGAAAGTTCATACTTCCCTAACTTTCAGCAAACTACTCACCCGCCGCCGCCGTTATTATACTGTATGAGATCATTTTTGAAAGCTTTAAAGTGGGCGTTTTTTACTATTTTGTTCCTGGCTGCTGGGCTGCTATTTTTTGCCCATTGGGTCGAACTACGGGATAGTGATCAGGAAATTGCCGATGACTTCCGAAACGAACCCATTAAGCCAGTCGTACATCGGTACCAGACAGGTGATCGAACCATTCGCTATATCGAATCGTCCAAGCCAGGCAGCGATTCCTTGCCTGTCATTCTGTTTGTGCACGGCGCACCCAGTTCGTTGTCTTTTTTTGAAAAATTTTTCCGGGATAGTACCCTGCTTTCCCGGGCGCGTCTGGTTGCGGTTGACCGCCCAGGTTATGGCTATTCAGGTTTTGGACAAGTAGTTACCTCTATTGCCCAGCAAGCCAAGATGCTTCAGCCGTTGATTGAACGCTATAACAACGCTCCCTTTTTCATGCTGGTTGGCTCGTCGTATGGCGGATCGTTAGCGGCGCGTCTGGCTATGAACAATCCCGGCACTGTCGATCACGTCGTTTTTGTTTCCTCGGCGCTAGGTCCAGGTCTGGAACGCATTTATGACATTAGCTACTGGATCGAACACCCACCTCTGCGTTGGTTAATCCCGCGTATCTTGCTGAATGCCAGTGACGAAAAACTGGCCCATCGGGAGGCCTTGGAAGAAATCAAACCCGATTGGCATAAAATTACGGCGGGAGTTACGTTCCTGCACGGCCAGAAAGACGACCTTGTTTACCCGACAAACGTTACTTTTGCCCACAAACGACTGGTTAACGCCAAAGTAAAAGAATTTCTGCTGCCCGAAAATCGCCATGACATCGTGTTCAACAAGCGGCAGTATATGACCGATATTATCCTTAACGTGCTGGCTTCGTACGCACCGCCTGAAACGCAGCCGCTTCCCAGAAACAAAGAATCAATTATCGTCCATAATTAAGTGATTCTTCTATTCACAAAAGCTCCTGTACTTTAACGAATACAGGAGCTTTCTTTTTTTAGTATGTTTATCACCGACGAATAAAAGATTTCTGTCAGCACGCTTTTTACTGTTTAGAAGTTATCAACAAGAAGCCGGGCAAATGAACTTGCCTAACGACCTCTTATGTTGATTTTATTCGTAAAATGCAGATTATACATTAGAATTATTATGCTATTTCAAAAAAATGCACGCTTTTCCCTGCAACGCTTGGTATTATTAATGGGTCTAGCTTTTCTAACGGGTTTGTGGAGGTGTAGCTCTTCGTCAGAAAAAAAGGAAACTGAGGAAACAAAGGCTAATTCGCCCGCTCAAAAAGCCGAACCAGCTTCAAGCCAAAAGAAGACAATTCTATTTTTTGGCAATAGTCTAACGGCGGGCTACGGTGTTGAACCCACTCAAGCATTTGCCGGCCTTATTGGTCGGCGAATTGACTCACTAAAACTGAATTATACCGTGGTAAACGCCGGTCTCAGCGGTGAAACAACGGCGGGCGGTAAAAGCCGAATTACCTGGGTTTTACGTCAGCCAGTGGACATTTTTGTGCTGGAATTGGGCGCAAACGATGGCTTGCGGGGGATTCCTCTGAAGGCTACGGAGGAGAATTTACAAGCCATTATTGATACCGTTCGGAAGAAGAGTCCGCAGGCGCGTATCGTTCTGGCGGGTATGCAAATCCCTCCGAATATGGGTCCGGAATATACCAGCAAGTTTCGCCAGATTTTTCCTGAACTAGCTCGTAAAAATGACGCGGTGCTTATTCCGTTTCTGTTGAAAGATGTGGGTGGAATCTCCCGGCTGAATCAATCCGACGGCATCCATCCAACCCCGGAAGGCCACCAAATTGTAGCCGAAACCGTCTGGGAAATCCTGGAACCGCTGTTGACAACTTCTGGTACAACCTGATTTGGCTTGCCTTTTACTAAAAAGTAAGCTACATATTTTCGTCCAGGAGGTTTATTCGCGCCAGCGAGGTAGCTTAAATACAAAATAAGTTACTTCATTTGTACTTTCTATTTACTCGATATAAGCTAGTTAAGACTGGATGAAGATACCTTTACCCACCCTTGTTTTCTTTTTATTGATTCAGACGGCTTACGGCCAAGTGGCTTCTTCGGACAGCGCTTTGCTTAGTCAGTCAGTGCGGCAGGCAGTTGACTTGTATCAACAGTCCTTTAGTAAGCAATCCAATCTCTATAGCGGGATTGAATACATTAACTACGACGTCAACGCGGAAGGGCACCCCTATTTTCAAGCCGAAGATTGGGAAATAGGCTCTATTTTCTACAACGGCGTTTTATACGAGGACAAACGCGTTTTATACGACGTTCTCAACGATAAAGTTGTCGTTCAGCACCCCGACAGTGCTTATCGGGTAGCGATTTTGAGCGAGAAAGTAGATCATTTTTCGCTGCTAAACCATTCATTTATTCGAGTTGACGAAGAAACGGGTAAAAAAATAGGCTTATCGGTAGGCTTTTATGACTTACTTTATGCCGGACCGTCCCGCGTTCTAAGCCGTCGGGTTAAAATCCTTGAAGAAGATATTTCGCGGGGTCAAATTAACCGTTTTTTTGTTCTGAAAGACCGCTACTACGTTTTACGCAACGGAACGTATCATTCTGTACGCAGCAAACAATCCGTCTTTTCCCTTTTCAGGCCGCAAAGAAAAGCCCTGGCCCGTTATCTGCGGTCCCAGAAAATTCGGTTCAAGGACAACCGGGAGATGGCTATTATCAAGTCAGCTCAATTTTATGATGTAGCCGCTCAGTAATCTATGACACTACTTTACCGCCTCTTTTTAACTGTTGCCTGTCTTCTTTTGCTTAGCCGCGTCGCATACAGCCAGACGCCCGACAACAAACCGATCAGTGGTATGTTTGTCGCCCTGCGGTTTGAGCAATTCGCCCGGGAAATTGAATCCCGGACCAGCTACCGATTTTATTTTAATCCAAAAGAAGTCGATAGTCTGGTGGTCAATATCAACTTCACGCAGAAACCCCTTTCGGTGGTGCTGAGTCAGGTTTTTTCGGGGACCAATTTTCAGTATGCCATTGATGCGCAACAACGAGTATTTATTACCGCTGGCCGGGGTATTCGAACGGAGCTGCCCATTGGTTTTTTTAACCGGCAGCAGGCAACAGCGGAAGAAGATACGCTGGTTGAATCGTACCTGACGGAACAGGAAAAGCGCAAAGTGATTCTGGAAACTAAACTTTACAACATTGGCCCGCGCTCGAATCCCATCCGAGGAACGTCTAATCTGGCCGGCCATGTTCGTAACCTGGCTTCGGGAGAACCCGTGATCGGTGCCGCTGTCTACATCGAAAACCCACGAATTGGCGTTACAACCGACCAGTTTGGCTATTTTTCGATTACGCTCCCGCGTGGACGGCACGAACTGAAAGTGCGTAGTATTGGCATGAAAGACACCAAACGCCAATTGATGCTCTACGGAGACGGAAAGCTGGAAATCGAAATGGAAGACGACGTCGTGCCGCTGCGTGAGTTTACGCTGGAAGCCGAAAAAGACCGCAATGTTTCGGGTCTGCAAATGGGCATGGAGCGCCTCGACATTCGGGCGATGCGGCAAGTACCTTCCGTTTTTGGCGAGACCGATCTGCTCAAAGTGGTTCTGACGCTGCCGGGGGTAAAATCGGTCGGAGAAAGCAGTGTTGGCCTGAACGTCCGGGGGGGTGCCACCGACCAAAACCTGATTTTGTATAACGACGCTACTATCTACAACCCTTCCCACCTTTTTGGGTTCTTTTCAGCTTTTAATCCGGACATGATCAAAAATGTGGAACTGTATAAAAGCGGCGTTCCTTCCCGATACGGAGGCCGCTTGTCGTCGGTGCTAGAGGTAAATACCCGCGACGGGAACCGCAAAAAACACGTTCTGTCGGGTGGCATTGGTTTACTCACGGGCCGTTTAACCGCCGAAGGACCGATCATTAAAGAAAAATCATCGTTCCTGATTGGGGCCCGAACCACGTATTCGGACTGGCTTCTGGGTAGCCTCCGCCAATCGACCTTTAAAAATAGTTCAGCGGGTTTCTCCGATCTGAACGTGCACATCAGCCACGATTTTAACGAAAAAAACAGCCTTTATCTGACGGGTTATTACAGCAAAGACCGATTTAAGCTTAATTCGGACACGGCTTACAGTTACCGCAACCAAAGCGCTACGCTGAAGTACAAGCACATTTTTACCAATAAATTCTACGGCGTTCTGACCGGCGGCTTCAGCCAGTACGACTACGCGGTTTCGAGCGATCAGAACCCGATTAATGCGTATAAGCTCAATTTTGACGTTGCTCAGAAAAACCTGAAGGTCGATTTTAACTATTATCCAACGTCCAAGCATACCGTAGACTTCGGGGCGAGCACGGTTAAATACCAGCTTCACCCCGGCAATTACCAGCCGCTTGGCGAGCAGGCGTTGGCCATTCCTGATGTGGTATCGGGGGAACAGGGCCTCGAAAGTGCCATTTACGTTGGTGACCGCTTCGACATCAATCCGCGCCTTTCCATTCAGTTTGGAATCCGGTATTCGATGTTCAATTATTTAGGGCCTAAAGACGTTTTTGCTTACCCGGCTGGCGTGCCCCGCTCCGAAGCCAACATAATTGATACGTTATCCTACGGAAAAAATAAAAATATCCAGACCTACCACGGCCCCGAATACCGCTTTTCGGCCCGCTTTGCCCTTAGCCCGGATGCGTCGGTTAAAGTGAGTTACAACCGGATGCGGCAATACATTCAAATGCTTTCCAACACCACGGCTATTGCGCCTACCGACATTTGGAAACTCAGCGACCCCAATATTCGCCCGCAGGTAGGCGATCAATACTCGGTTGGTTTGTACAAAAACCTGCGCTCGAATACCATCGAACTTTCGGTAGAAGGCTATTACAAGAGCATGCAGAATATTCTGGATTACAAAAGTGGAGCCCAACTGCTGCTGAATCACCACATTGAAACCGACGTTGTGAATGCCGAAGGAAAAGCCTACGGAATCGAATTGATGCTTAAAAAGCTAAGCGGGCGGCTCAACGGCTGGGCCAGCTACACCTATGCCCGGACGCTGCTCCGTGCCAACGATCCGATCACGTCAGAAGTTATCAATAAGGGTGAATGGTATCCAAGCAATTACGACAAGCCGCACGATTTCACGATCATCGGAAATTACCGGATTAATAAGCGGTTTAGCACGTCCTTGAATGTAACGTATAGTACGGGTCGGCCCATTACGCTACCGCTGGCCATTTACAATCTGGGTGGTTCGGTGCGCGTGTTCTATTCGGATCGCAACCAATACCGGATTCCGGATTATTTCCGCACGGATATTTCCCTGAACATTGAAGGAAATCACCGCGTCAAAAAACTGGCGCATAGTTCCTGGACGGTGGGCGTTTATAACTTGACGGCCCGCCGCAATGCTTATTCCATCTACTTCAAGTCGGAAGGAGGCAACGTTCGGGGGTATAAGCTCTCTATTTTTGGGCAGGCAATCCCAACGATTACGTACAATTTTAGATTTTAGAAACTGACATCTGGTTTGTAAGCAACAATGATGACATCTCCTTTAAAAAGATACCTGATTGGCTTATTAATTCTAGCGGTGGGAAGCTGTATAGAGCCTTACCGTCCGCCCGCCATTACGGCCCCCAACAGCTATCTGGTTGTGGATGGTTTTCTGAACGGCGGCCCGGAAGGGACGAGTATCAAACTGTCCCGGACCCGCAACCTGTCCGAAGTTTTCAGCCTTTCGCCCGAAGGCAAAGCCGTGATCCAGGTGGAAAGTGAACGCGCCAATATTTTGCGTTTCACCGAAACTGCCGCCGGAACCTACACCCTCAATACGCCGCTAACGATTGGCGAAAATTACCGCCTGCGCATCCGAACGGCCGGGGGCAAAGAATACCTATCGGATTACGTTCCCTTGAAGCGGACGCCCGCTATCGATAGTGTTAGCTGGACGCCTAGAAACAATGGGGTACAGATTGAAGTAACGTCGCATGATCCCGAAAGTAAAACCCGCTATTACCGCTGGGACTATCAGGATACCTACGAACTCAGGTCGGCTTATGATTATAGAATCGAGTTCCGCAACGACGAGTTTGTGTATCGCGATCAAAACAGCCCGGAGACGTATCGTTGCTGGAAAAGCGGCAGTTCAACCACCATCAACGTGGCCTCATCAGCCAAGCTAAGCCAGGATGTTATTTTCAAACATCCGATTTTACTCGTTTCAAATAATACGCCTCAACTATACATCAAATACAGCATTCTGGTCAAACAATACGCCCTGACCCGGGAGGCGTTCGAGTACTGGGACAATCTGCGGAAAAGCACCGAGCAGCTCGGTTCCCTGTTCGATCCGCAACCTTCTCAGCTTGCCAGCAACATCCACGCTGTTACCGATCCGACTGAACCTGTGGTTGGGTACCTGAGTGCAAATACTGTTTCGGAGAAACGAATTTTCATCAATCGGAACGAGCTTCCGGGCTGGCGAATCCCTAGTGGCAATGAGCAGTGCACGATCGATACAATACAAGGAAAAGACACCAAAGACTATGCAAAAGGGGGTTACGCACCTATCGGAACCATTGAAGACATGCCTTATTTCCCAGGCTCTCCCTTGCTTATGGCGTTTAGACCCTGCGTCGATTGCCGCATGAAAGGCTCAAATGTTCGTCCTTCTTTTTGGCAGTAAAACCTCAACATGAATGAAGGCTTTTTATAAATTATTTCTTTGTATTCTTTTCGTTAGCATTCCTTTCCTGGGTTTTGCCCAGAAAGAAACCCTGTCGAGCATTCGACAACAGCTTGACGCTTCTCGTTCCTGGACTTTACAGGAAAAAATCTTCGTGCATACCGACCGCTCTTTTTACATGACCGGCGAACTCATGGCGTTTAAGCTTTATTATGTCGATGGAACGTTGCACAAGCCGCTGGACATGAGCAAAGTAGCGTATCTGGACTTGCTCGACAAAGAAAAGAAATCGGTTCTACAGGCTAAAATACCGCTGGCATCCGGGGCGGGCAACGGTGCCGTTTTCCTACCGGCTTCGCTTAATTCAGGCAATTATCTGGTCCGCGTTTACACAAGCTGGATGCAAAATTTCAGCGCTGATTATTTCTTTGAAAAAGTGATTACGGTTGTCAATCCGTTTAAACAACTGGGCTTGCAGCCACTCAAAGATTCGGTGGCATACGACGTTCAGTTCTTCCCCGAAGGTGGCAATCTGGTTCGTGATCTGCCTAGTAAGGTTGCGTTTCGGATGACGGATGCTAGCGGGAAAGGCGTTTCGATGCAGGGAGCTATTCTGTCGCAGAATAACGATACCATCACTCGGTTTCAACCGTTGACGTTCGGTATTGGGACTTTTTCGTTTACTCCTGCCGCCGGAAACCAATACAAAGCGGTGGTGAAAGATGCCAGAGGAAAACTAATTACAGTACCTCTGCCAACCATTAATGATCAGGGCTATGTGATGCACCTTGAGGAAAGCGGCTCAGATCAGTTAAAGCTTACGGTTTATGCCCAGCAACCCGCCACATCGGACGTTCACTTGCTGGCTCACACGCGGCAATCGGTAAAGGTTAGTGAATCTCGTTCGCTAGCTAATGGTTCTACTACTTTTCTAATCCCGAAAAAAGCGCTGGGGGAAGGAATTTCGCAGCTTACGATTTTCAACGGGAATGGCCAGCCTGTTGGCGAGCGGCTTTGGTTTCGGCGCCCCGACAAGCCGCTGCAACTTGACGTAAAGCCCGATAAGCAACAGTATACCACACGTTCGAAAGTTAGTTTAGACATTACGGCCACGGCTACTTCGGAGCTTTCGGTTTCGGTTTACCGGCTGGATTCACTTCAACTCGGGGAATCGAATTCTATTTTATCGTACCTTCTTCTTTCGTCCGATCTGCGGGGGACTATTGAATCGCCCGACTATTACGTTCGCTCGGCTGGTGCGGAAGTTACCGAAGCGACGGATAACCTGATGCTTACGCACGGTTGGCGCCGTTTCCGGTGGGACGATTTATTGCAGAAACGTACGCCTGCTTTCACCAAAATTCCAGAGCCGAATGGCCATATGGTCAGAGGGCGCATCATCGATCCCAGTACCAACAAGCCGGTACAAGGAATTCTGACTTATTTATCCGTACCCGGTAAGCCCGTGCGGCTCTATGGTTCCCGCAGCGACGAAAATGGACTGGTGCAGTTCGAAGTCACGGACTTTTGGGGGGCTAAAGAAATTGTGCTGCTGACCAATCCGAAAGATAGTCTTTACCGAATTGACTTGTTGAATCCATTTTCGGATGCCCGAACAGGTACACGTCTGCCGCAATTCTCCATTGCTCGAAGTCTGGAAAAAGACGTGCTGGAACGCAGCATTCCCATGCAGGTGCAGAACGCTTACTTCCGAGACCAGTTGGCCCGCCCTCTTTATCCGAAAGTTGACAGCGCTGCTTTTTTTGGCAAGCCAGATGAGAATTACCGCCTGGACGATTTTACACGCTTCACGGTTATGGAAGATGTGTTTCGAGAGTATGTACCTGGCCTTCAGGCCCGCCTGAGACGAAATGGCTATCGTTTGCAAGCCCTGAATTTCCCGTACAAAATGTTTTTTGAGGAAACGCCTCTCGTTTTGATTGACGGTGTTCCCGTGTTTGACATTGACAAATTAATGGCGTTCTCGCCCCTGAAAGTGCAGCGGCTACAGGTAATGACCCGCCGGTATTTTTTAGGCTCGCTTCTGTTCAATGGCATTGCCAGCTTCACGACCTACAAAGGCGACATGGCCGGTTTTCCGCTTTCCTCTCAGACCTTGCTGCTTGACTATGACGGCCTTCAGGGCCAGCGGGAATTTTACGCGCCTAAATACGATACGCCGGAGCGCATGGCCAGCCGTTTACCCGATTTGCGCAACCTGCTTTACTGGAACCCGACTGTGCGAACCAACGAGCAGGGCCAGGTAAACCTGGATTTTTACACCTCCGACCAAACTGGAAACTATCTGGTTGTTATCAACGGACTTTCGCGGGAGGGCCAGCCTGGTTTTAGTACCGTTCCTTTTTCGGTGCAGAACCCGGTTAAATAACGCGCTTAAACAATACATAAAGCCACGGGCAAAGTGCTGCCCGTGGCTTTTAATTTTTCCTTTAGTGTGGTAAATTTAGCAGCTGTTATTTGTTCTCAGATAACACAGAACCTTGCGCATTTCCTTCGAATGTGTTGGCTGTAGCAGCATCTTTATTGATGGCCGTACCATATGCCTCAAAGATTCCGTAACCACCACTTCCGCTAATTTTCGTATTCTTGATGGTCAGAATAGAGCCTGCACCATACAAAGCCACATTCGCCTTTTTACCGGACAAGATGGTAACACTACCGGCATTGCTTATTTCGGCATTTTCGATGATGTTCTGAGTACTGGTCGAATAAGAAAGAATTCCTTTCCAGTAGGCTGCGGCTGCCGTTGCACTCGTGAATTTGATTTTGTCGGTTGCCGTTCCCTTTGCCGTCATATACGCCTCATCTTCAATCATGATTGCGACATCGCGGGCTACTTCAATGGTTACACCTGGATTAAGTTTCCAGCCTACCTGTACGGAGATGCTACCCATGAGGCGGTACGGCGTTTTGTCTTTAAACCCACCCCAGCTTACCTGATCTTTTTCTTTCTTTTTCAGGTAATAGCCGCTCACTTCAACCACATTACGACCATTCTCGCCCGTAAAAACTGACTCGGCATCCAGCTTTTCTACATTCGCCAGATCTACAGCAATACCCGCTTCTTTATTCTTTGTAAACGTGTTTTTAACAAAAGTCCGCAAGCTTGCTGTCTCGGGAGCATACAGGCCATACCCGTCATTTTCCGTGAAAAGGCTGTTTTCCAAGGCAACCTGCGCATTACCAAACATGGCCATTCCTGCCTTTTGCCCGCTCATGAGTGTCCGGCTACCAGCGTGCAATACGTCTACATACTCCATCACGTTTACGTTGCTCCCTGAATAAAGCATGATACCAACCCAGTACCCTTTTGTGTTACCAACGCCAACGAAGCGAATTCGCTTTTCCGGCGTTCCTTTCGCAACGATTGAGCCTTTGTCATTGATATTCATCCGCACATCGCGCTCAAACGCAATCACCACCCCCGGCTGAATCGTTAGTTCATGCTCAACGGCGATGTCTTTTGGCACAATGTAGTCTGGTAAGTTTGGATTAACGATGCGGTCCTCCAGTACAGTTTTAACTGTTATATTTTTGTCGAGGGTGATTGGTTGAGATACTGAAGCGGCAATAACCACTTTATCGGTGCTTTTTCCATCTGCATTTGTAACCGTTAATTCCACTTCGTAGTCACCAACTTCATCAGGTACGAAAGTAGGTTTCGCCGTTGTAGCTCCGGTTAGGGTAACGGTGCTTTTAGCGGGCTTTTGGGTAATGGTCCATTGAAAGGTAAATGGTTTGCTTTGGCTATCCTGCGAAGTGCTGCCATCCAAGTTTACTGGTTGCCCGACCTGTACCTGCTGATCCGGGCCAGCGTTGGCCCTCAACGTATTGTCGGGGTTAACCTCAGGATCGGTACAACTGGTGACCAACATAATTGCTGCCACAAGCATACCCGCCAATCGACCGGGCAATGCGAAAGTAGCTGCAACAAACGATTTTCTGGGGCGAACGACTTTAGCCCCTGGCTCAACCGGAGAGTTATAAAAAAGCATACAGTTATGGATAGTTATTTGTTGTTTAGCAGTCGGAACGTACTTGGAGCGCCTAACTGGTAACAAATGTCTACCCGGTTGCCCCTTTTTCCGCCCAGTATCCAACTCAGTTGGTTATTATCATCACTGAATTGCACAAAAGCTTCCCTTAATTGAAAAGTGGCATGGGGCATTCCATCTGGTTTATTTAAGCGGCTATGAGGCTTTTATTTAACGGTTGACGACCATTCTCGAAAAGGCTTTGCAGTTCATGGGCAGATTCATACAATTCAACATCCATTTACCACAGTTGAATCAGTTTAAGCCTGAATACCAGCTTTAAAAGCGGTAGCTTCGTTGATCCCTATCCACGCATCATTTCAAAAAACCAGTTAATTTAGGAGAATAATCTGATCTGACCGGTTACTTCAGATTGCCTTTGCGCATAATTCGAATGGTCTACCGCCGCCTGAGCACCTTCTTCTCCAAATGGGAAATTCTGTATCATCTGTTTATGATACCTATCATTTTCCCTATCGGAAATTACTATTTCATAGGTTCCCGCTATTTCACGGAATGGTGGGTATTTGTTTTGGGAACCTTGCTGGTTTTTCTCTTATATAGCTTCTCGGTCGTTGTTCTCACCCTGGCGATTCGCTGGGTGATCCGGCGGTATCCTGCTGCTCAGCAAGCTACGGAACGGACCCTGACGATGTTGGTTGTAGTAAGTGGATTAACCGTTGCACTCGCTATCTTTAGCGTGTTCATCTATAGTCTTTTCCCCACTTTAGGAACACAATTCAACTGGAAAAGCATTCGACCAATCTTGATTCTGGGGCTTGTATTTGATCTTTTTCTATGCACAATGCTCGATGTTTTCTACATCTATACGCAATGGCAGCAAGACCTTAACGAGAATGAGCAACTTAAACGAGAAGCACTTCAGAACAGACTTAATGCCTTAAAAATGCAGATCAATCCACATTTTCTGTTCAACAGTCTCAACTCCCTTTCTTCGCTCATCAGTGAGGATCGCCGCAGAGCTGAACGCTTTGTGGACGAATTAGCGAAAGTATATCGCTACATGTTGCAGGCCCATAATCATAGCCTAGTGCCTCTGGAGTCTGAGCTGGATTTTCTGGTATCTTATTCTAGTTTACTAAACACCCGCTATGGCTATAGCCTGCGGATTGATTTATGCATTGATCCTATTTACTATGCTTACTCGCTACCACCGTTGAGTCTGCAAACGCTGATTGATAATGCGATCAAACACAATACCATGTCTCCTGCCAAGCCATTGGCCATTAGCATTCGCGCCACGCAGAACAAGCGTTTGATTGTTCAGAACACGCTGCAACGGAAAGTGGTTAGAGTGGCTATGACGCAGGCTAAACTGTCCGACCTGGCTCTGAAATACCGGCTTATCTCCGATACTGACCTACGGGTCATTGAAACGGATACTCATTTTGGTGTAACCTTGCCTTTACTGACGATACCCCAGGTAGCCAAAGCATGAACGAACTCAGACGATATCGACCCTATTGGGCAGCCTACATCAGCGTTCAGGAAGGCTGGTATCACCTGATTGCGGTTCTTATCTTCGTTCCGACCGCTAGTTACCTGCTTATCGGTAAAGCCTACCTTACTGATGGCTGGTTATTTGCAAAAGCGACCGCCTTGATTTCGTTGCTCTATGTACCCATTGCTTTTATTTTAACGGTAGCCATCCGGTATCCAATTCGCCGTTTTCCAGATGTCCGGCAAACTACTGCCCGGGTTGCGTTAATGATTCTGGTGACGAGCGCATTAACAAGTATTTATGCAACAACTGCGGTCTGGATTCTTAGTAAAACCCCATTTCTGGCCATTTCTTTTTCGCCAGCCAACATCATCGTTCTTATTAGCCTGGGGCTTATTTTTGATATTCTGTTTTGTCTGGCCCATGGTTACTTCTACGCACGTTCCCAATGGCATGCCCAGCAAATGGAAGTTGAGCAGTTGAAAAAAGCCACTATTCAGCGCCACCTCGATTTGCTGAAAATGCAGATTAACCCGCATTTTCTGTTTAATAGTCTTAACTCGCTTTCTTCGCTCATCAGTGAAGACCGCCAGCAGGCAGAACGCTTTGTGGATGAACTGGCAAAAGTATATCGCTATTTGCTTCAAACAAGCGTATCCCTGCCTGGCCTACCCGAATCAGGAAATAAACACGAATTTGTTTCACTCAGTACGGAACTCGGCTTTATCAATTCCTACGCTTATTTACTCAAAACACGCTATGGAAAAGGCATTTCGGTCAGTATTGACGTTGATTTAACCAACAATACTTATTACTTGCCACCACAAACCTTACAAATATTAATTGAAAATGCTGTTAAGCATAATATTGTTTTAGCCTCGAAACCTTTATGTATAGACATTTCACTTACGACAAGTGGACAACTAATGGTACGCAATAATTTTCAGAAACGCCCTGTCCGCATCGAAACCAACCAGGCTGGCTTATCAAGTATTGTTGCTAAATACCGATTACTCAATAAACAGGAAGTAACCGTGCAAAATACGGGAACACATTTCGCAGTTTTGATTCCGCTTTTGTCGGATCAGCAATTAATAATGGCCTCATGAACAAGCCCTTTTCTGACATATACCGGCAGTTATTGCCCATCCGGTCGCAGAGCCAGTGGCATTTTGTGTTGCTGTTTCCCTGGTTTATCCCTTTACTGACTTACTGGATTCTGGGCAATCATTACTGGTCTAGCCCAACCGTTTTTATATCGGCGACGATCGTTAATTTAATCATTGCTAGTTGTTGTCTGATTGCATTGGACCAGCTT
Source organism: Tellurirhabdus bombi (assembly GCF_021484805.1). Lineage (NCBI taxonomy): Bacteria > Pseudomonadati > Bacteroidota > Cytophagia > Cytophagales > Spirosomataceae > Larkinella > Larkinella bombi. Next base: position 414,730 of record NZ_CP090557.1, read on the forward strand.
ACCCAGCAGATTCTTCGTCGGTATCCCAGCTTGAATCAAACTTGGTCGCGAGTTTGGCGACTGCTGGTAGTCTTTTTAGTGGTCACTCCTCTTTTTATTTTTGGTGGTATACTTCTCTACGATACTTTTCATTTATTTGGGTATCACCACGATCCTTCATCTACAACAAGAATCTTATTGCTCAATATTGCGGCAAATCTCTTATCCGTTGGCATTGACGAGAGTGTCTATTCCCTGAATAAATGGCGCGAGAATACACTTGAAAAAGAGCAGTTAAAGAAAATAAATCTTCAAAGTCAGTTTGATAGCCTGAAGAGTCAGGTAAATCCCCATTTTTTATTCAACAGCCTGAACTCGCTTTCGTCACTAATTGCCGACGAGCCGGAAAAAGCAGAAGAGTTTGTAGATGAGATGGCTAAAGTATACCGCTATCTCTTACAGACCAATGAAGGCGAACTAACAACTTTATCCACTGAGTTAGCTTTTATTCGGTCTTACTATCATTTGCTAAAAACCCGTTATGGCGCAGGAATCTGTCTGCAAGTAAATGTTGCCGATTCGTATCGGGTTTGCCATTTGCCGCCCTTAACTCTACAGATGCTGGTTGAAAATGCCGTTAAGCACAATGTGATTCATGTAGGCAAACCTTTGCAAATTGAAATTAGCACAACCACAGCTGGGCAATTGCTGGTACGCAATAACCGCCAGCGCAAGACGGGACGCGTGGCCTCCAATCAGGTGGGCTTAAGCAATATTGCCGCAAAATATCGTTTGCTAGCCCAAACAGATCCAGTAGTTTTATCCGATGACGAACAATTTACTGTTATATTACCTCTTTTAAACCCATTGAGCGCATGAACGTCCTGATTGTTGAAGACGAAGATTTAGCCGTACGTAAACTACAGAAATTGGTACAGGAAGTTGATCCTACTCTAAAAATTGTGGGTGTTACGGCAAGCATTGAAGATACGGTGGATTGGCTTCAGGGACGCCAACCAGAAATAGACGAGCCCTATCCCGATTTAATTTTCATGGATATTGAGCTAGCCGACGGCCAGAGCTTCGAAATTTTTGAGCGCGTTGATGTTCGCAGTACGGTTATTTTCACAACTTCTTATGACGAATACGCTTTACAGGCTTTTAAAGTAAATAGCATTGACTATTTGCTTAAACCAATCCAACGGGAAGACTTACAACGTAGCCTCAAAAAGTTTCACGATCTACGCCTGTATAACCAGCAAAACGAAGCACAGCCACAAGCATTTAATCTAGACAAACTACTCCGTGAATTTCAGGCGCAGCAACAGCCTAAGGACTATCGGAAACGGTTTTTAGTGCGTCAGGGGCAGCGCTTATTATCCGTTGAAGTTCAGGATATTGCTTATTTTTATACGGATGAGCGCTTCAGTTTCTTCCGGACGCATACAAATCAGAAATTTTTGGTTGATTATACGTTGGATGAACTAGCTGATGCGTTAGAGCCAAGCCAGTTCTTCCGGATCAATCGAGGAATTATTGTTACTCACGGATCAGTAGAGCAAATGCAGCCTTATTTCGGCAAGATATATCTTAAAATTCGGACACAAAAAAAGAGTCTTGCTTTGGGGCAAGACTCTTCTTGTTCACTCAAATATTATGGCGGCAGCTACCTACTCTCCCGGATTCGACTCCAGTACCATCGGCGTGGCGGGGCTTAACGGCTCTGTTCGGAATGGGAAGAGGTGAACCCCCACACCATGACCACCGACCAATTTCTTTTATAAGTCCTTCTTTTAAGATATGGAAACTACAATTCTTTCGTATCAGGTTCGTCAGCGAATAACTTAGTGTCTACACCTCAGGTCATTAGTACGACTCGGCTTTAGACATCTCTGCCCCTGCACCTGTCGCCTATCAACGTCCTGGTCTAGAACATCCTTCAATAGAAGTCTCATCTTCAGGTCTGCTTCGCACTTAGATGCTTTCAGCGCTTATCAAAACCCCACGTAGCTACCCGGCCGTGCCGCGGGCACGACAACCGGTTCACCAGCGGTGAGTCCATCCCGGTCCTCTCGTACTAAGGACAGCCCCCGTCAAACTTCTTACGCCCACCACAGATAGGGACCGAACTGTCTCACGACGTTCTGAACCCAGCTCGCGTGCCACTTTAATCGGCGAACAGCCGAACCCTTGGGACCTTCTCCAGCCCCAGGATGTGACGAGCCGACATCGAGGTGCCAAACCTCCCCGTCGATGTGAGCTCTTGGGGGAGATCAGCCTGTTATCCCCGGCGTACCTTTTATCCTTTGAGCGATGGCACACCCATGCGCAACCACCGGATCACTATACCCTGCTTTCGCACCAGTTCGACCTGTTTGTCTCACTGTCAAGCTCGCTTATGCTATTGCACTCCCCTTCTGGTTACCAACCAGAGTGAGCGAACCTTTGGAAGCCTCCGTTACCTTTTCGGAGGCGACCACCCCAGTCAAACTACCCACCAACCACTGTCCCTCGCTTAGCGAGGTTAGACTCCAGGATGGACAAGGGTGGTATTTCAACGTTGGCTCCCCGATGCCTAGCGACACCGGCTCACAGCCTCCCACCTATCCTACACATCCCCATCCCGAAATCCATGATAAGCTATAGTAAAGGTGCACGGGGTCTTTCCGTCCCGTGGCGGGTAAGCGGCATCTTCACCGCTACTACAATTTCACCGAGCTCATGGTTGAGACAGTGCCCAGATCGTTACACCATTCGTGCAGGTCGGAACTTACCCGACAAGGAATTTCGCT
>NZ_CP090557.1:1487500-1495000 GCF_021484805.1 Tellurirhabdus bombi
GCTTGACAGTGAGACAAACAGGTCGAACTGGTGCGAAAGCAGGGTATAGTGATCCGGTGGTTGCGCATGGGTGTGCCATCGCTCAAAGGATAAAAGGTACGCCGGGGATAACAGGCTGATCTCCCCCAAGAGCTCACATCGACGGGGAGGTTTGGCACCTCGATGTCGGCTCGTCACATCCTGGGGCTGGAGAAGGTCCCAAGGGTTCGGCTGTTCGCCGATTAAAGTGGCACGCGAGCTGGGTTCAGAACGTCGTGAGACAGTTCGGTCCCTATCTGTGGTGGGCGTAAGAAGTTTGACGGGGGCTGTCCTTAGTACGAGAGGACCGGGATGGACTCACCGCTGGTGAACCGGTTGTCGTGCCCGCGGCACGGCCGGGTAGCTACGTGGGGTTTTGATAAGCGCTGAAAGCATCTAAGTGCGAAGCAGACCTGAAGATGAGACTTCTATTGAAGGATGTTCTAGACCAGGACGTTGATAGGCGACAGGTGCAGGGGCAGAGATGTCTAAAGCCGAGTCGTACTAATGACCTGAGGTGTAGACACTAAGTTATTCGCTGACGAACCTGATACGAAGAATTGTAGTTTCCATATCTTAAAAGAAGGACTTATAAAAGAAATTGGTCGGTGGTCATGGTGTGGGGGTTCACCTCTTCCCATTCCGAACAGAGCCGTTAAGCCCCGCCACGCCGATGGTACTGGAGTCGAATCCGGGAGAGTAGGTAGCTGCCGCCATAATATTTGAGTGAACAAGAAGAGTCTTGCCCCCAAAGCAAGACTCTTTTTTTGTGACTATGCTTCAGTTTTTGCGAAAGTGTATTTACATTTGCATACCAATAAGACATAGTGCTACTTGGTAGCGTTATGTTGGAGATGCAGAAGTCAAAGCTTCGAGCCATCTTATCCAAACAAGGATATAAAAACATGCAATTTACGACTTTAAATAAATCATGGTGGTGGCGTTCATCCTATTTAGGAGGTTGATCAGTCATTGCTTTTATGTTTTTACAGCATTTACAAAGCCTACTGTTCGCCTCAGTAGGCTTTTTTATTTTCCATCCTATTAATATTATGACGCCCTTGTATCAATCTTCTCCTTTCACCGTTAAGAGCCAGTTTCGGCGCTTGTTAGCCGATACCATGACCCCGGTTAGTATTTATCTTAGAATTCGAGATCATTTTATAAATAGCATTCTACTAGAAAGTTCTGATTATCACGGTAATGATAACAGCTTCTCCTATATTTGTTTTGATCCGATAGCCAAGTTTGAGTTTGATGGAATTCAAATCAATGCAACCTTTCCTGATGCAAATACAGAGACAATTGCTTTAGCGGAAAAAAAGGATTTGCTAAGCTACATCAAAGAGTTTCGAGAGCTATTTCAAGGCGAACCACAGGGCTTTCCCTTTATTGTTAATGGCTTATTTGGGCATATCACTTATAGTTCCGTCCAGTATTTTGAGGATATAACCTTGCAGGTACCGCATTCAGAGAACGAAATACCTTTAGCTGTCTATCAGGCTTTTCGCTACGTTATCGCGATCAATCATTTTAAAGACGAGCTATATTTATTCGAGCATTCGTACTTAAAAGAAGGCCAGCAGCAGAGTACAGATAATCTGGATTACATTGAATCACTAATCAAAAATAGAAATTTCCCCACCTATTCATTTCAGAAAACAGGCGACGAAACGTCAAATGCTACCGATCAGGAGTTTTTGGATATAGTACAAAAAGGCATTGATCACTGCCATCGGGGAGACGTTTTTCAGATTGTCCTGTCCCGCCGCTTTTCAACTCCGTTCCAAGGTGACGAATTTAATGTTTATCGGGCGCTGCGTTCTTTAAATCCCTCTCCTTATCTCTTCTACTTCGATTATGGTAGCTATAAGATTTTTGGGTCTTCTCCTGAATCTCAGATTGTTATAAAGAACAAAAAAGCTACTATTTATCCCATTGCGGGTACTTTCCGTCGGACTGGTGATGACGTTGCTGATGCTGAATTAGCGCAAAAACTTTACAATGATCCGAAAGAGACGGCCGAACACGTCATGTTGGTAGACCTCGCGCGAAATGACCTCAGCCGTAACTGTACTAGCGTAAAAGTGGAAACCTTCAAAGAAACGCAGTACTATTCGCACGTAATTCACCTCGTCTCTAAAGTAGTTGGGGTTATGAATGCTGATACAGAGCCTCTACAGATTGTTGGTGAAACATTTCCGGCCGGGACTTTATCTGGTGCGCCTAAGCACATGGCCATGAAATTGATCGATCGATACGAAAAAACAAGTCGTGGGTTTTATGCAGGTTGCATTGGTTTCATGGATTTCAACGGCGATTTTAATCAAGCCATTATGATCCGCACTTTTTTAAGCCGCAATAACACACTGTACTACCAGGCGGGTGCCGGCGTAGTCGCGAAATCAAATCCGGAAAGTGAATTACAGGAAGTGTCCAATAAACTTATGGCGCTTCGGACGGCAATTGAACAGGCACAAACATTGTAAATGATACAAGGATGAAAGTATTGGTAATTGATAATTATGATTCCTTCACGTATAACCTGGTTTATCTGCTACGTGAGTTGGGTTGTGAAGTAAGCGTTTTCCGAAATGATAAGATTTCGGTTGAAGAAGTAGACCAATATGACAAAATACTTTTGTCTCCTGGGCCGGGCATTCCTTCCGAAGCAGGCATCTTGCAGGAAGTTGTGCGGACGTATGCCCCTACCAAAAGCATTCTTGGCATTTGCCTGGGTCATCAGGGAATTGGTGAAGTCTTCGGCGGTAAGTTGGAAAACATGGATGATGTCTACCACGGCGTTGCCCACCGAACTTTCATTAAAGATCCACAGGAAAAATTGTTCCAGGGTATACCTTCAGAATTGTTGGTAGGCCGCTACCACTCTTGGACCGTTGTGCCAGATACCTTGCCCGACGATGTGGTCATTACGGCAACCGACGAAAACGGCCGCGTGATGGGTTTAGCGCATAAAGTATATGATGTACGGGGATTACAATTCCATCCAGAGTCCGTGCTGACTGAGTACGGTAAAGAAATGTTGCAGAACTGGTTAAATTCCTGAATTGATGAAGAAGATATTAAATCACCTTTTTGAGTACAAAACACTTACCAAGGAAGAAGCGCGTCAGGTGCTGATTGGCATCGGTACCGGGCATTATAATACTGCACAGATAGCTGCTTTTCTGACTGTTTATATGATGCGGAGTATCACTGTACACGAGTTGGAAGGATTCAGGGATGCCATGCTTGAGCTTTGTGTGCCGGTTGATTTATCGGATTTTGACGCGATGGACCTCTGCGGAACGGGCGGAGACGGAAAAGATACGTTCAATATTTCGACCTTATCTGCTTTTGTCGTAGCGGGAGCGGGGCAGCAGGTTGCTAAACATGGCAATCACGGGGTGTCCTCACTCTGTGGTTCTTCGACCGTAATGGAATACTTGGGCTATCAATTTACTAGTGATGTGGATAAGTTACGAAGCATGGTGGATAAAGCGGGTATCTGTTTTCTACACGCACCTTTGTTTCACCCAGCCATGAAAAATGTAGCTCCGATACGGAAGGATCTTGGCGTGAAAACTTTTTTTAATGTACTGGGTCCCATTGCTAATCCCTCATTCCCCAAAAAACAGCTTCTGGGCGTGTTCAGTCTTGAATTAGCCAGATTATATGCGTATCTTTATCAGCAAACCCCCAAGCGCTTTATGATTCTTCACGCTCTGGATGGCTATGATGAAGTGTCGTTGACTGGCGCTTTTAAAATAATTACCTCTCATGCGGAACAGGTTTTGACGCCGCAACAGATCGGCTTGCGCCAACTCCTACCTGAACAACTTACCGGCGGTCAGTCGGTCGAAGAATCTGCCCAAATCTTTATGAATGTTTTAAAGAATGAAGCTACACCTGCGCAGAGAGAAGCAGTGGTAGCCAATTCGGCGATGGCTTTGTACGCGGCAGAGGTAGTGCGCAGCATAGAAGACGCTATCCTGATGGCTAAAGAATCACTGGATAGTGGCCGGGCTTTGACGTGTTTTAATAAATTAATAGCGGCCTAATTTAGATTAGAGTGCTTGAATACAGCTTGTTAGACTGATTTATACTACCGGATGAATATACTTGACAAAATTATTGCCAGCAAGAAAGAAGAAGTAGCGCAGCGAAAAGCGGTTACCTCCGCTCAGCAGCTTGAACAGCATCCCATGTTTACCCGGCAACCGTTGTCGGCGCGGCAGGCTATTCTTGCTCCTGAGTCTACTGGCATCATTGCGGAATTTAAGCGTAAGTCTCCGTCAAAAGGTATTATAAATGATCAGGTTCGTGTTACCGAGACAACCGCGGGTTATGTACGCGCTGGTGCCGCTTGCTTATCTGTTTTGACGGATGAGCCTTTTTTTGGTGGTACGCCAGCCGATTTGATTGAAGCCCGAAATACGAATCCTGAAACTCCTATCATTCGGAAGGATTTTATAATTGATACCTATCAAATTCTGGAAGCGAAAGCGTTTGGCGCCGATTTCATTTTGTTGATTGCGGCCTGCCTGACGCCTCGTGAAGTTGAGGAGTTCAGCCAATTTGCGCATCAACTGGGCTTGGAAGTACTCCTTGAAGTACACGATGAAACGGAGCTAGATACTCATCTAACATCTTCAGTAGATTTAGTGGGCGTTAATAACCGCAATCTAAAAACGTTCGTTACCGATATTGAAACATCAGTTAGATTAGCGTCGCTCATTCCAGAAACGTTTGTTAAAGTATCTGAAAGTGGTTTGCAGGAAGCAGCGTCGATTTTGGCTCTGCGAGAAGTAGGTTATCAGGGTTTTTTAATCGGGGAAACCTTCATGAAGACTCCATCGCCCGAAGAAGCGCTCAAAACCCTAGTTAGAGAGTTGTCGCCCACCGAATTTCCCATCTCAAAACTTTAAATATTATGAAAGTAAAAGTATGCGGAATGCGTGATTCCGGTAACATTCAAGCGCTGATAAGCGTAGCACCGGATTTTATAGGGTTTATCTTTTATGATAAATCGCCCCGCTTCGTCGGTGAAGACCTGGATGAGAACTTATTAAAAGCAATTCCGCAGCGTATCAAGAAGGTTGGGGTATTTGTCAATACGAGCCCTGATTTTATTCTGCGTACGATGAAGAAGTATAACCTTCAGTATGCTCAGTTGCACGGTACAGAAACGCCTGATGTTTGCCGCAACCTACGTAATCGGGGTGTTAGCATCATCAAGGCATTCTCCGTAGACGACTCGTTTAACTTTAGCATGGTGAATAACTACAAGCCTTCCTGTGATTTTTTTCTGTTTGATGCCAAAGGTGAAAGCTACGGAGGAAATGGAACTGCTTTTGACTGGAAGATTCTAAATCGCTACGATAACGACAAACCTTTCTTCATCAGTGGTGGCATTGGCTTAAATAATATTGATGAGCTAGAGAATTTAAAACACCTTAAAGTATATGGTGTCGATCTGAATAGCAAGGTAGAGCTTGAACCAGGTGTAAAAGACATTGAGCAAATCCGGGCCATTATTCAGAAGTTCAAACCAGAAGACGAAGAGGTTATCGCATAACATTTACTTTATTACGATTAGTGTTGAAGACTTTGCTAGGGAGTCTTAGTGGCTTTGTCACCTTTTTAGAAACACATTTTATTAGAAGTAAAGATGGAACTAGAAATTACGCACTCCCCTTATCAGGTTGACGAGGAGGGTTATTATGGCACATTTGGGGGCGCGTTCATTCCGGAAATGCTCTATCCCAACGTGGAAGAGCTACGGGAAAATTACCTTAAGATAATTAACGAACCTTCCTTTCAGCAGGAATTTCATGCTTTACTGGAAGATTACGTTGGCCGGCCAACGCCTTTGTTTTTAGCCAGCCGATTATCCAAGCAATATAATACAACCATTTATCTAAAGCGCGAGGACCTTTGCCATACGGGTGCTCATAAAGTTAACAATACGATTGGTCAGATTCTGGTTGCCCAGCGACTTGGCAAAAAGCGCATTGTAGCCGAAACGGGAGCGGGTCAGCATGGAGTCGCTACGGCTACTGTCTGCGCCCTGATGGGACTGGAATGCATTGTTTACATGGGCAAAATTGACATGGAGCGTCAAAAGCCCAACGTAGACCGCATGCGCATGTTAGGGGCTACAGTAGTTCCGGCAGTGAGCGGTAGCCAAACATTAAAAGATGCTACCAACGAAGCCATGCGGCACTGGATTAATAATCCCGTTGATACGCACTATATCATAGGCTCCGTAGTAGGTCCCCATCCCTACCCAGACATGGTCGCGCGTTTCCAGTCCGTTATTTCAGCCGAGACCCGGAAGCAACTCTTGCGCAAAACAGGTCGTGAGACCCCCGACTATGTAATAGCCTGCGTAGGGGGAGGAAGTAACGCGGCGGGAGCCTTCTATCATTTCCTGGATGAGCCATCGGTAAAATTGGTGGCTGCCGAAGCAGCCGGACAGGGATTAACTACGGGTCATTCGGCGGCAACCACGGCTTTAGGAAAACCTGGAATCTTACACGGTAGCCGAACAATCTTGATGCAAACCGAGGATGGCCAAGTTGTAGAACCTTATTCCATCTCAGCTGGTCTGGACTATCCAGGCATTGGCCCGATGCACGCCAATTTGTTTTTAAGCAGTCGGGCAAAATTCTTTTCAATCACGGACGAAGAAGCCGTTGAGTCTGCCTTTGAGCTAAGCCGTCTGGAAGGGATCATCCCGGCACTGGAATCGTCACACGCGTTAGCCTGCCTCTCTAAGCTAGGCGCTACTCCCGACGAGGTTGTTGTCATCTGCCTTTCGGGAAGAGGCGACAAAGATTTAGCGACTTATACCAAACATCTAGAATAAAGATCATCCCAAGTAATGTGCAGCCCCATAGCTTATGGGGCTGTTTTTTCTTAAACCGTTTTAGTGCATTCCCATGAACCGTATTTCGCAACTCTTTCAGCAAAAACCAGAGCAGGTTTTAAATATATATTTTACAGCAGGTTTTCCTAAGTTAAATGATACAATGCCTATTCTGGAAGCGTTGCAGGAAGCAGGTGCTGATTTAATAGAAATAGGAATGCCTTATTCAGACCCTGTTGCCGATGGAGAAACCATTCAGCAAAGCAATCAAAAAGCCCTCGAAAATGGAATGACAATAAAGCTTCTATTTGAGCAGCTAAAAGCATGTCGGCCTAAAATCAAGACACCTATATTATTAATGGGCTATTTGAATCCGGTCGTGCAATTTGGTATAGAAAATTTTTGTCGCACATGTCAGGAAGTGGGCGTGGATGGTTTGATCTTGCCGGATATGCCTATTGATGTCTACCAGCGCGAATACAAAGAAGTATTTGAGAAATATGGTTTACTGAACATATTTTTGATAACTCCCCAGACGAACGAGACTCGTATTCGAAAAATTGATGCGCTATCCAATGGATTTGTTTATATGGTCTCGTCAGCCAGTACGA